>JAKJDA010000306.1 GCA_022706165.1 Candidatus Hydrogenedentota bacterium
CCTTGTCGGCTTCATCGCCCGCCTGCAAGACCTCGACGTGAAAACAGGCACGCCGTCGCGCGTCGTGATCAACGAACGCACCGGCACGATCGTGGTCGGCGAAAACGTGATGGTCAAGCCATGTCAGATCGCGCACGGCTCCCTGAGCATTCGCATCTCAACGGTGACGGAAATCTCCCAGCCCGCCCCGTTTTCCTACGGAACCACCGAAAAAGCCAAAGGCACATCGGTCGACGTCAACGAACAATCGGCCTCGCTGCTGCCCGTGGAGGGAACGTCCGCAGCGGAAGTGGCAAACGCCCTCAACAAACTCAAAGTCACCCCGCGCGACCTGATCGCCATCTTCCAGGCCCTGCGTCAGGCCGGATCGCTCGAAGCCGATCTGGAGATCATGTGATGACGCCCATATCCCCCCTATCCACGGCAACCGAAAAAAACCAGGACGTCTTCGAAGCCGCACAACGCAAAACCGCACTCAAGGGGATCGAACGGCTGTTCGCGAAACTCCTGCTCGACGAAATGCGAAAAACCGTTCCCGAGGGCGGCTTGTTCGGAGGCGATTTCGCCGCGCGGATGCAACGCGAGTTTTTCGACGACGCCCTGAGCGAAGCCATCGCCGACACGGGCCAATTCGGAATCGCCAAGACGATCGATGCACAACTCCGCATGGCCGAAAACGCGCCAAAACCAAACGGGGATCGAGAACCATCGGCATATCTGCCCTTGTCCCGAGCCGTCGCCCCTCTCAAGCCCAGGCCCCCTTGTGCCGATAACTACGGAGACCCTCGCGCCGCCCGCCCGATGACGCGCGACGCGACCCCATAACAGGCGGGCGATGCCGCGAAACTACAAGAGGTTCTACGTGGAAAACGCCTTTAGCCAGCTATGCGATCTATTGACCGACGAAGCCGAGCGCCAGGAAACAATCCTGTCGCTGCTACGCGCTCAAGGCGAAGCCGTGCGGGCGCGCGACGCCGTCGCCGTCGAAGACCGCACGCGCGCCATCGAACTCGCGGCGCGGGAAACCGCTGCCGGGGAAACGCTCCGGCAACGCGCCCTGGACCGTCTATTCGATTACTACGAACTGTCCGGCGACCAACAAACCATGTCCGCCCTGGTCACGCTGGCTCCTCCCCGCTGGCGCGATCGCCTAAAACACGTCCAACAACGCATCCGGACAGCCCTGGAAGATTCACGCCGCGAAGTGCGCATCAACGCGCGCCTGATCCGTCAGGCCCAGCGAACCGTGGATGCATGCCTCGAACTGATCGCCGCCGCCGAGACGCCCGCACGAGGCTATGCGGCCACCGGAGCCGCCGCGGCGCGCGGGGAAGCCATCCCCGCATTGATTGACACGAAAGGATAACACCGGCATGGGCATCCAACGCGTCACATCGCGGATGATGACCGAGCGCACATTGAACGCCTTGAGCGATCAGGTCCGCCGGCTGATGAAACTGCAGGACCAACTGTCGACCCAACGGCGCATCACAACGCCATCGGACGATCCCATCGGGACGCAACGCGCCGTGAACGTGCGCACCATTCTCGCCAAAAACAAACAATACAGCGCGAGCATCACGAACATGGAGCCGCTACTGGACGAAACCGATACGGCCATCATGACCGCCAACGCCGCCCTCGGACGCGTCCGGGAATTGACCTTGCAAGGAGCCAACAGCACCAACGCCCAGAGCCAGCTCGACGCCATCGCCAACGAAATCAACCAACTGCTGGAAACCGTCTTTTCAACGGCCAACCACATCACCGACGGACGCTACATCTTTGCCGGCACGCGCAGTTCCCAAGCGGCCTTCACGGCGACGCGCCACGCCAACGGCGAAATCGCATCCGTCGCTTACCAAGGCAACGAAGAAAAGATCCGAATCGCCACCGGCGACCAACAAACGGTTGTTATCAACGAAAACGGGCAGGCCGTGTTTCGCAACGGCGAAGACACGTTCCAAACCCTGATCGGCATTCGCGACGATCTGCGAGCGGGCAATATCACAAACCTGCAAAACACCCGTCTCGCCGCGCTCGATACATGCCGCGACCACCTTCTGCGCGCCGTCGCCCGAGTCGGATCCGTGCAAAACCAACTTGCCGCCGCCCAAACCGAAATCGAAGAATTCAACCTCGGCTACCAAAAACTTCTGTCCAACGCCATCGACGTCGACTACGCAGAAGTCGTGGTGAACCTCAACACCCAAACCAGCGCCTATCAAGCCGCCCTCAACGCGGCAAGCCGCATCCTGCAACCCAGTCTTCTCGATTATATCTAGACAAGATGCAGTGGCGTCGCAGCCGCCAACGACACGCCCGCAAAATGGAAAGGGGCCGCATCCACGCGCATGCGGCCCCCTGTTGCGATCGAAGCATTCCCTTCCGCTATAGCGAATCGAACACCCGCTGGAACGGCGTCTGGGTCGTCTGGACCTCTTCCTTCTGCGCCAACATGCGGATGGTGTCCTGATAGCCCGCCACCCGCGCCACAACAACCTGATCCTCGATCTGCTTTTGCATGATCGTTGGCAGGTTCTCGATGAATGCGTAGCGCGGCGTCGGCCCCGAATCGGGAGCCCGCTCATACGCGCCGATATTCTTGCCATCAAGCGTGCGGTAATAAACGCTCCAATTGCCGTTCATCACGCATTCCGCCCACTTCAACCACGTGCTGCCATAACGATCGGTCACCGGAATGCGGGCAAAGAAATACTCGCGCTTGCCCGATATCTCCAGCTCGCTAAGGTAGAGCGACGTGTACTCAGCCAACAGTTGCGGATCCACCCATTTCGCCGAAGCCACCTTGCTCTTGAGCTGATCGACCGCCGCAACGCGGCCTTCGTAATTGTACTTCTTGGGCGTCAAGGGAATGCTCTCCCTGACGGTGACGGCCAGCCGCTCCACGTCGGCCGCCAAGGCGTCCCGCGTAGCTTGGCTGCGATCGTTGGCTTCGGCCAAGCGACCGACCAAACCCTGCAATCGTTCCACCTCCGACTCAAGGCCGTCCCGCCGAGCGCGCACGATGGAACTTTGGTTGACGAGTTCCTCGAACTTCTGCTGATTCGAGGCGAATTCCTCGTTCAACGACTCGATTTTTCCGCGAAGAGCCGCCTGCTCCTCGCCCAACTGCGCGCATTCCGTCTTGACCGCATCGCGCTGGGAAGTCAGCTCGGCGATTTCCGTGTTGATGATGTCACGATCCTCGATCAACTTGCTCATCGCCTCCGGCGAAAGATCGACGCCTTCGGGGGGCTTGTTTTTGACCACTTTCGCCAAGTCCGCTTCAAGACTACTGACCTTTTTCCGCAATTCGTCGGCTTGTTTCACGGCCGGGTTCAAGGCGTCCGGCAGAAACGATAGCTTGGGAGCCATCGACGTGCCCGACAGCACGCCTACCAGCAGACCTATTATCAGCGTGATAATCCCCACCAAAACCGCCGCGCCCGCGGCCATGCCTCCCTTGGCTCGGGGCTTTTTCTTGGCCTCAATCTCGGTTCCAGGCTGGGGCGTAGCGGAAACGCCGGCCATCGTGTCCGGCGAAAAATCCGGAATGGGCGTGCCTTCCCCGAAACTGGGAGGCGCGCTGGGCATCGTCCCAAACGCGCCATCATCAAAACCAAACTGATCGCTAAACCCAGGGGCCGCCGCGCTATCCTGGGGCCTCACGCCAAACATCGGCGTTTCCATGGCCTGCGTCGGCGCCGAAGTGTCCGGCGCCCCCAGATTGCTTGTCCCCCCGCCAAACGCACTATCAAACATCGGCGTGTCAAGGTCCGAATCCGGCCCCGGACCAATCTCCGGCGTCTCCGGCGTGAAATCACTGTCCGCTGCTTGGTTTTGATAACCGCCGCGCCCGCGCGGATGCTCGGGCGTGCGCAGATTGGAATCGGTGATCGGCGTATCGAACATGGGGGTGTCCTCGAATTGCGGCGGCGCAGGACGAACATTCCCCCCTGTCGGCACGGGAGTCTCGACTGGAATATCGCTGATCGGCGGCAATCCGCCAAAGCCCCCCGGAACCCCGCTGTCCGATTCAAAC
>JAKJDA010000307.1:0-3545 GCA_022706165.1 Candidatus Hydrogenedentota bacterium
GATGACCAGTGTGTCGGTGTCGATATCAATCGCGCCCGAATGCAACACCATGTCGCCGTCGCTGCCGTCGCTCAAGTAATTCGAATACGGGTTCCGGATGCTCTGTCCCGTGTACTGCCGCGTCAAAATGGACGTCGCAACGTTGTCATTGCCGGCGATGTCCTTCGCTACGCCCGCCGGAATCCACACCTGAACCAAACCCGGATCAAACGGCACCAATTCGAACGTGAAATGGGCATCCAACCCGCGAAACACGCCCGCGCCGCTGTTCGAAGTCTGCACGTCGGGCAACCCAAACCCCACCACCGGCTCGCTGAACGTGATTGTCACGTCAAACGGGTTCTGCGTCGTGGGATTCCCCACCGATGCACTGAGCGTCGCCGTGGGCGGCAGCGTATCGACTCGATACGACTCGCCCAGCGTGAACGAGCCATTGCCCGCGCCCGTTCCCCCCAGACGATTGCCCGCCATGTCTTCAATGGAATCATTGTCGGCCACGTCAAGACGCAAGCTGGCATCGCCCACGCCGGTCTGCACCGTGACCGTGTACACGCTGCCCGAACCGCTCACGTCCACGACGCTCGCGCCATCCATATTCGGAGCGGACACGGAAAAATCCAAGTGGTCCACGTTCACGACATCCTCGCTGAACGTAACCAAAAAACGCACCCGCGCCGCATTCGTGGGACTCTGATCCAATATGGCGACGGACTTGACGGTCGGCGGGGTCAAATCGGGAATGTACGGATGCAACATCCAGTCAAGGTAGTACTGGTTAATGCAATTCTGAACCAACAGCCGGTACCCGTTTACGTTCAAGTGAATCGGGTCTAGAAATCCGCCCCCGATCACGTGCATGGCCAACGGCGTATTGGGATACGTCGGATATCCGCCGGGGTACGGCCAATAATTGGGCGCGCCCCCCGGAAAAGGAGCCGATCCCGGAAACAGCCACGCCGTCGGATACCCCATCGCGTTCTGGCAAAGCCCGAAGTTCTGAATATACTCGCACCGGCGAGTCGTGCGCGCAATCTCCAGCTTTTGATGGCCCAACTCGATCAACGCGCTGTTCAATTGGCCCGCGCTCGGAAAGCCCATATGCCACCACAGCGCCACCGACGTCGGATTGAACGTCAGATTCGGGAAATATCCCGCCAGCGACTCGACGAAGTTCATGTAGTCGTAATCGACGATCAAGACCCGGATATTCGGGCGCACGCTGAGAATGTGATTGACGACCGTCTGGATATTGGCGCGGATTTGCGCCCAAAACGCCGCGCGCTGCCCCGCGGACAAACTCGTGTGATAGTACAACATAAAATCGTTGCCGCCCAGACTGAGGTGGACGGTGTCGATCGTCGGGTTCGTCAACAGCTCGAACGTGATCAAATCGAGCAACGGCTGGGTGGCCCACAACGATGCCGTCGAACCACTGAGCGCGGTCAGATCGCCCTTCTCCTCGAACACACCCAACCCGTTGGCCATGAACATGGTCCGCACAATGCGGTCTTTCCACAAAAACTGCGTCCAGCTGTCGCCCACCAGCAACACGCGCCGAATGCCGGCATGCGCATGGAACGACGCCCCCAGAAAAATCGCCGCCGCCAGAAGCGCGCCCAATACGCGCCACGCCCGAACCGGCCGTTTCTTTCCACCTTCACCGCTCACTGGAAACATCATTCCGGGCTCCTCCCCATCAGACCGTACAAGGTTTGACGCGTTGGCGTCGCGCACCGATCTCCGCCGGCACTCCACATCTTACGAAACACGCATTATGATGCCATAAAAAACACGTCCCTCTTTCTAGGATAGTGCTTCTTTTCCCCAAGTTCCGCACAAACCACACCCGTCATGGTCTATTTTCGTACAAGGAAATAGTACAACCCCATTTCATATCTGTCAAGTGAAAAATCAGCCAAAATTCGTAATGTCCCGTACGAACCATCGGCATTTCCCCGAATTTCCGTTTAACGTGGCCGCTCCCGGCTTCCCCGGCATGCCCGGCAATCCCGCACGTCCCGCCCCGCCGCGCCATGGAACAACAGGTTTTTTTCCAGGGCCATTGCATTAAAATTCTGAGCCATTAGGACTTTTCGGCCCCATATACGTCCCGATTTTCCGTTTGGCGCACGATTTTCGTCTTTGTAGCGCCCGGTCTCCGTGCCGGGCGTCCGCTTTGTAGCGCCCGGTCTCCGTGCCGGGCGGTTTTACGGCAAGCGATGAGACGAATCCACGCCGCCCCGGATCGTTGCGCCAGACCCGCCCGGCACAAAGACCGAGTGTTACAAAAACATTAACGATGGCTATTCCCATGCACCATTTCCCTCGGCCATTTAATGCGATTGCCCTGGGGATTTTCCCTCTTGACCCGCCCTGCCGCCGTCTAGTAGGCTATGCCTGCTCACAGGCCAAGGCGTTTTCGGACAACCGCAGGGAGTGTCGCGCGTCATGTCGATTTTCCGTGAATTGTTCAGTACGTTTCGTTCCTCTTTCGTCAACATCCCTCTTCAGAATCCGCTGAGTTATCTCTACGTGGTCCTGAGCATGCTGTTGCTGCTGTGGGGACGCAGCGGAACCTAACGCCCGCTCTCCATCCGGCATGAATCCCCGCGCCGCACAGGCCAGGCCGCGATGAGGCGCCCGCTGGCATGGGCGGCGGCGGCCTTTGTCGCGGGGATGGCGCTTGCCGTCTCGAATGCGCTTCCGGGCATTTTGTATCCCCTCTTGCTCTGCGTCGCGGCAATCGCGTTAACCGCATTCGTCCCCGACCGTTGGCTTCCAAGGCCTGCTCCCGTGGCGTTGGCGTTTGCGGCGGCCGGGGCGGCGTTATGGAATGCGCATCACACAGGGCCGCCAGGCGACCCGCTGAGTTGGCGGCTGGCGTCGGCTCCGCTTTCTCACGCCGCATTTGAGGGACGCGTCCGCAGCACGAGTCTGGCCATTCACGACCCCGACTACCTGCGATTCGTGGTTGACGTGGACCTAATCGACGATGGCCACGAAACCCTTCCTATCACGGGCGGCCTCTCCGTCGGTTGGACCCGCCCCGGACGGATCGTCTATCCCGGCGAACGGATTCGGGTCGAGGGAGAGCCAAGTCTTTCGCTGGCTCCCGTCAATCCAGGCGTGAGCAGCATCGAGGACGTCCTTCGCCAGCGCGGCGTGAATGCTTCCCTGCGCGTTTACGGGCCCGATGCCGCGCCGCAGATCGCCCCCGCCCCGTGGCGGTCGCTTGCGCATTGGACGGCGCGTCTGCGCCACGCGCAAGCCGAACGCTTGGCAAACGCGATGCCGGCGTCGATTCGGTCGTTTGCGCTGGCTGTGTGGCTTGGCGACCAGAGCCGCATCGCCTTGCACGAATACGACGCGTACGTTCGATCGGGGACGGTGCATATCCTGTCGGTCTCGGGCGTGCATGTGGCCATTCTGTACGTGACCCTGACGGCCTTTCTCCGGCTGTGGATGCCGCGGCTATGGATGAAGCGCCGCCGCCTGCGCGCGATGTTTGTCATGACCGGCGTGGCCGTATTCGCGCTGATGGCGGG
>JAKJDA010000307.1:3701-4013 GCA_022706165.1 Candidatus Hydrogenedentota bacterium
CCTTGGGTCTTCTCGCGACCGCCCCCGATCTGCTGCTCGATATAGGGTTTCAGCTCTCTTTTCTGAGCGTAGCATCCATACTGCTGTTCCACGAGCCAATCGCTTGCCGACTGGCTAAATGGCGCGCCCTGAATCCACTGGGCAGATGGCGCGCCCCAGCGTGTTCCTCCATAGGAGTGACCCTCTCGGCCCAAATCCTCAGTGTGCCAACGGCCATTCGTCTGTTTCACGTTTTGCCGCTGGTCTCTCCCATCGCCAATTTGCTGGTGACGCCATTGCTGGCCGTCGCGCTGTGGATGTTGCTCGTCGTCA
>JAKJDA010000308.1 GCA_022706165.1 Candidatus Hydrogenedentota bacterium
CCGGGTTCGCCAGCAACGGCCGCACGCCGTCAACCAGCGCCGCCTTCGTGCCCCGCGACGCCACCAGCATCTCGCGCACGCCCCGGTAGTCGCCGCTCTTCCAGATGGCTGCGATGCCCGCCGCCATGGTATCGAGTAAGCCGGGCGTCACCACGTCTGCCGGGACGTCTTCGAACAGGCGCAACGCCATGCGCGCGACATACGCGTCACATTGGTGCTCCGTCTCATTCTCCGCCCGGTTGGCGAGCGCCTGGATCTGGTCCGTCGTGATATGCAGCGCTTGGCAAATCCGCTCGCGCTGCTCGCACACCTTGTCGCGGCTCGTTCGATTGGACGCCGATTCCGCCGGCGTGACCGCTTCGCCTTCGAGGGCTTTGGCTATCGCGTCGAGGTGGGCATCGCCCTCGCTGGCAATCCGCCGCGCTACCGCCTTCTTCACGCGTTCCCCCAACTCGGGGTCGGCCACGTAATCGCGTAGGAAATTGGAGACCGTGTCGGCGGTGCCGTCGTGAACGACGACCTGTTCCGCCAACGTCTCTGTCATGAACGATTCATCGCACAGGCTGAGCAACTCATCCTCGATCTCACCATGACCGATGCCCGGCGCCAGCAGCGTTGATGCTGACCGTTCCCCGGACGAAGACGACACATTCATCATCGCATCGGCGAGATTCTGGAGATAGCGCGTCCGTACGTCGGAGGAAAACCCGTTCATCGCATTGCGGATATGCGCCAAGGTCTGGCGAACCGCCTTGCACGACTGCGCCGCGTCGCCCGCCGTCTCGTGCTCGCGTTGGTCGATATGCGACAACAACGCAGCCGCCTTCTCTGGCGAACTCAACGTGTTCCGCAGGCTTGCTTCAACCTCCTGCGAGCCTTCGGCCAATTCGAGAAAGAAATCCGCAATCAACGAAGCCGACGCCGGGCCGGACGTCCCATGGTGGGTCTGCTCGCGCTGGGTCAGATAATCAACCATGTCGGCTTCGGTGCCGGATTCGATATCGCGCGAAATGCGAAACACCTCCGCCGCTTCGACGTGCACGTGCTCCATACCCAGCCGCGCAAAAATCGCCAGCAGGCCGCCGTCCGCCTCGAGGATGTCCGCCGTCTGCCCGAGCACGCGCAACGCCGTGTGAAGCTCCTCCAGAGATACCCCCTCGGAAATGCGCAACGCCTTCACGCCCAGCCGGTAAATCTCCGCCGCAAACCGGCGCACCGTGGCGTTGTCGGGACTGTACGCGTCGCCCGCGATCTGAAACAGGTCGCGTTCGACCGTGATATGAAAATCGGGCGACGGCGCCCCCTCCGGCTCAGGCGCATAGCGCCCCTCAAACCACTCAGCCAACCGCTGATGCAACATGTTCAACGCCTGCGTGATAGTGGGGTTCCCCGAGGGATAAAGCTGAACGCACTTGCGGGCCGCCAACATGGCGCTCAAAACAGTCTCGATATGACGTTTCTGTTCGTTCATGTGCGCATCCGCCTCAGTCGCTCCAAACACATTGTACCGGGCCAAAGCACATTAATACAACGGGTGGTCAGGGAAGGGCGAACACAAAGGGGAGGGCGAGCGTACCTGCGAGCTTTTTGCTATGAGTCTCTAGTCTTTAGTCTTTAGTCTGTAGGAGCGCAGGGCGGGGTTTGGCGATAGGGAGGAATCATCGGCTGCGCGACCCGGGAACGCCAATCTCCCGATTGGCCCATCTCCGACACGCGCCAGCTTCACCCCGTACCCCCTATTCTGCTCTATAGACTGTGGACTGTAGACTGAAGATTGCCCCCTGACGGGGGGGGGCTGGGTGGGGAAATGGACGGCATGGACGGCATGGACGAAGTGGACTTCGTGGAGGCTGAAAGAACTTAACGCGGAGGCGCGGAGAGCGCTGAGGTTCGCAGAGCGATCGCTCTGCGTTTATTTTCTTGGCCTGTTATTTCCACCACTTCAGTTGCAGCGGTTCCTTCGTGGCCGAGGAGAAATCTATTGAGAAGCGGAATGGGCCTGGGGTCTTTGAGACTTTTACCAGGAGCGTGTTTCGTCCGTGGCGGATCATGCATGACTCGGTCTTGGTCTGGAACTCGTCGTGGGGCAGATGCTCGTTTGACTCGTGGATGAAATTGCCGTTGAGCCAGACCTTTGTCGCGTCCTGCACACGGATGGTGGCAGTGGCGGGTTCGCGGCGGTCGCTTGTGAATTCCGCGTAGGCGTAGCCGGTGCCGTAGTCGAATCGCGGCTCGGTCCCATAGACGGGCGTAAAGGCGTCCTGCAAATCCACCACGTGGCTGTCGTCGGCCTTGGAGCACCACGTCTTCCAGCGCAGCGCCGTGTACCATCCAGGATACGTCGCGTCAAGCTGGACGGCGTCCTCGGGCGGATACGCCGTGTTGTGGCCTTTGTCGTTCCAGTTCGGGAACGGGCCGATTGCCATCCAGCGCCGGACGCGCTCGTTGCGTTCGCCGCGCAACCATTCGACGGCCCGCTGATCCAACGGCTGCAGTCCGTCTGGCGGAACGCTGCGTCGCGAGAAATGCCGCAGGATGTTCACGAACAACCGGTCGCTGACGGGGTCCTTGCCAAGATTGTCCAGTATGCGGAGGTGAACGAAGACCAAGCGCCCGCTTCCGTAGCGGCGGACGAGAATGTCGCTGCCCCAACACGCTTGTTCCTCTTGGGAACACGCGCCCGCGTCAAAGGTCCCGCAGATGTCCTCGTCGCTGGGTTCGGCGAACGTCTTCGCGGCGACGGCGTTGCGGTAGGGCTGGCGCATCAGGCTGCGGGCCGGCAGTCCGTCGAACACCGGGTGCAGCTTGGCGTAATGATACACGCCCGCCGCGCCGCCCACGGCCTCGCGGCTGGTTGCGCTGATGGCCGGGTCAATGCGCGACGCGAGATCGTTCCAGTCGCTGGGCGGCTCGAACAGGATCGCCACGGCCCCGCCCTTCACCTGCGCCAACACCTGCATAAGTTCGTTGTCCGGATAGGCGCGAATGGTATTGGCCAACCGCGGCACGATGTGGACGGGGGCCATCGCCGTGCCGAGTTTGGCGAACGGCGTGCACCGCTCGAGCCACGCGCGCTGCGGGTCAACGACGTTCACTTCAATGCCTGTCGCCTCGACAGGGTCAAACACGTGCAGGTCAATCGCGCTTTCGCCGATGCACGTCATCCCCTGGAGCAGCCGCACCACAAACTGATGCGTGCCGGGCGACCCGGAGGCCGCGATGCTCCCAGTCCAAAGTTCTCTCCCGCCCTTGGGAATCTTCACGCCGCGCCGCTTTTTCCAGAGTACCTGATTGGTCGGCCCCACCACTTGCAGCGAGAGGTCCGCCTGGCCCTCGATCCGCTCGTCGTTGGTCAACGTCACGACCACGGGCACTTCCTCGCGCGGCAGCAGGTTGGTGCGTGGAACATGGATCAGCGGGCGCATCGCCTGCTGTGCCTTTTTCAGCGTCGTGTATACAAGCTTGGGATTGCGCCAGCGATCCAGCACGCCCGCGCAAAACGCGTCGTTCCCATCGCACAACTGCTCATAGCAGTAGCCGGCCCAACGCGAGTTCGCGCGGCATGCGTCGATTTGGTAGCGGGCGGCATCGTTCTGCACGTCGCGGGAGGCGGCTGCCAAGCCGTCGATATTGCCGAACAGGCGGTCCAGCCCGCGATCCTGAAATCCCTTCGCGGCCCTTTGTTGTATCGAATTGAGATAGTCAGCATCCCGCGTCGGCGTGGCGGACTCCCCCGAGAGGTCTTCCATGCCGCCAAACCCGAACTCCGACAAAAAACACAACTGGCCCTGTTCGCCGTTGTGCCCGTAATAGAGTTCGATGTCCCGATCAACGGGGGCGCGCTGGTGGATGTGAAAATCATCGTACGGCTCGAATGAATCGTGATACGGGCGCATCAGGCGCGACGACTCGCGCGTCATGTTCGCCCCGCCCGAGTCATCCACGACAAGCCGGCTCGGATCGAGCGACCGCGCAAGCTTGCACAGATCGTCCTTGAGTGATTGCACG
>JAKJDA010000309.1 GCA_022706165.1 Candidatus Hydrogenedentota bacterium
GACCCGGCAACTGTTGAGTTTCAGCCGCCGCGAAGTCCTACAACGGAAAAACATCAACCTGAACCAAGTCATCGCCGACACCGCCAAAATGCTCCGTCGCATCATCGGCGAACACATCGAATTGCACGTCTCCACCACGCCGGACCTACGGACCGTCTACGCGGACCCCGCCCAGATGGGCCAGATTCTCGTGAACCTTTGCGTAAACGCGCGCGACGCCATGCCAAACGGAGGGCGCGTAACCATCGCCACCTGCAACACCTCGCTCAACCGGGAGTACACGGAGACGCATTCTTGGGCGAAAGTGGGCGAATACGTGGCTTTGGCCGTTTCGGACACCGGCATGGGAATCAATCCCGACATCCAAGACCGCATCTTCGAGCCCTTTTTCACCACCAAGGAAATGGGGCGCGGCACAGGACTCGGCCTTGCCACCGTATACGGAATTGCCAAACAGCACGAAGGCATGATCGGCGTCCACAGCGAACCCGGCATCGGCACGACATTCACGCTCTATCTGCCGGCCGCGGACTCGGAAGCCGAGACCGATTACATGCTCACGCCGGTGCCGATGCAAAAAGGGACCGGAACCATCCTCTTGGCGGAAGACGAGGAGCTCGTGCGCAACCTTGGCGTGCAAATACTGATCCAAGCCGGATACAACGTTCTGGTCGCGCGCGATGGCGAAGAGGCCGTCGCGGTGTTCCGCCGGCACGCCAACGAAATCGATGTGGCCTTGCTGGATGTCGTCATGCCGAAATTGAGCGGCCGCGCGGTATGCGAGCGCATCCAAGCCATCCGGCCGGGCCTGCCCGTGCTATTCGCCAGCGGCTACAGCGTCAGCTTGCTCGACGCGACTTTCTTGCGCGCCGCCAACGCCCTCTGCATCCAGAAGCCGTATAACCCACGCGATCTCCTGTTGAAAATCAAGCAACTTCGCCGAAGCGCGATCGCTCCCGGCGATTCCGGCCACACGCCCCCTCCCGCGTCGTGATCTCCGGTAGACGCGACGCGGAGCGGTGCGAGGATCGAGGGGAGAGTGTTTCGTGGGGCCATGGGGAGACGCGGCCGCGTGGCCGCCGCAAAAGGGGTGCGCGATGGAAACGACTTTGCCGGCACTGGGGATGCGCGGATGGATGACGGCGGTTTTCTTGGCCGCGTCGCTGACGATGGCCCCGGGATGCGGCAAGACGCCGCAGCAGGGCGCCCCTCCTGACACAGCCTCTCCTGCTGCTTCCACTGGTCGTGAAGGAGAGATGTCGGCGCCGCCGTTGCCGACTCCGGGCGGTCTACATATCGCCGGGGCCGTGCCGCTGCCGGGCGAAATGTTGCGCGACCGCATCATCGTCTTTTTCGACAAGCCCATCGTCGTTCCTCCTGCGCCGGGATGGCCCTTGAATGCGTTACTGCAGCCGGTGACCGACAACGAGAAAGTGCGCCAGGCGGCGGCGGGAGAAACAAGGCTGGGGCCGAATTACGTGACGATGACGTTTGCACAGCCGTTGCCGACGCTGCTGCTGAAAATGGAATTGAGCCCGTATATTCAAACAACCGACGGGAAAGGGCTGCGCAATGACCAGCGCGTTCTCGTCTTTCCCACGCATCCGTTCAGCGTCGCGCATCTCTTCACGTTGCCGAGCGCCGATGACACAACGGGCTTCGGCATCCTGTTCTATCTTCCGCCGGACAAAAAAGCCCTGCGCGATTACCTCAGCGTGAAACGCCTGGACGGGGCGCCCGTGCCGTTCACCATCGTCGAGGAACCGTCCGCCAGTAGCGCGGGTTCGACCGCGCCGTACGTCGCGCCGCGCCACTTTGGCCCCGAACACGTCGTCGTGCTATTGAGCGGCGTCGAAAGGCTCCCGGTGACGGTCAGCATCGGCGCGGGGCTTCCCGACGCGTCGGGAACGCAGAAGCTGGCGCAAGTATGGCAGGGGCTGTATCCCGAGAGCATGGCTTTTTCCGTGCGCGAATGCGTTTGGGAAGAGATCAGCGATGAGACCCAGACGTTCCGCCTGCGATTTTCGGCAGCCGTGCTGGCCGCCGACTTGGCCAATCGCCTCGCGCTCAAAGACGCCGCCGGAAACGCCGTTCCTTTTGAGAACGTCTCGGAGGATCGCGCCGAGATTCAGCGCATCCGCGTCAAACTGCCGAAAACCGAGGAGATGGAATTGCACGTCGCCGTGGACGCGGACCTGCCGGGCCCATCGCAGACGGTCCTCGGCGCGCCGTATGCCTGCACGCTCAAACACACGCCCGAGCCGCTCGTCATTTCAGACAGTTGGTGGGACTATCGCAGCGGACGCGAGGGACGCGCATACCATGTCTATCTCAACGATACAGCGGCGGCGAGCGATGTGCGCAACCACCTTGTCCTGGATCCCAAACTCCCAAACCTGCGCATCGAGCCGGACGGCGGGACCGGCTTTCTACTCTTCGGCGATTGGACGTCGCATCAGGAATACCTGATGGTGATCACGCCGGGGCTTCCATATGGCGGCGGCCTGGTTAGCAAGGAGCCGATTCCGCATTCAATCAAGTCCGATCAGGTCCCGCCGTACGTTGGCTTCGGATGGGAGGGCAAATGTTATTTTCCGCGACGGATGGACGGCGCGCTGCCCATTGAGTCGCGCAACATGCGGGGCGCGAAAGTGTCGTTGTTCCGCATGTTTCCCTCGAACATTGCGGTCGCGGTGAACGCCATGAACGACGGCGAAGGCTCGTTTGAATTCAACGAGCGGTGGAGCGAATTGATTGCGAGCCAAGACGTCGCGTTCGACGCGATACCGGACCGAATCGTCTCCACGGACCTCGATCTCGACGCCCTTTTCCCGCAGGACAAGAAAGGCGTGTTCGGATTGTCCGTGACGGGAGAGGCGACGTCGCACAAGCTTCTCCTTTGGACGAACATCGGCGCGCTCACGCATTGGAAGGACGACGAGTTGTTCCTGTTCGCGCACGACCTGTTCTCGTTGGCGCCCATCACGGGAGCCAAGGTGACGGTCCATTCGCAGAAAAACCAGATGATGGGCCAGGCCAATACGGACGCGCGCGGCATCGTCTCGTTCAAAGGCTTCACCAAGAACCTCGGCAGTCCCTGCATCGCGGTGATCGAGACGGGCGATGATTTTTCGTTCGTGGAGCTTGACCCGCGCGCGGACGATATCACGCCGTTTTCGGACACGATGCCGGTTTACGACGCCAACGCCTACGACGCGTTCTTGTACGCCGATCGCGATCTCTATCGCCCCGGCGAGACGATCCACGCGCGGTGGATTGCACGGACGAACTACGGCGACGCGATGGCCAACGTGCCGCTGTTGGCGTCTGTGTTGAAGCCGAACAACAGCGAGCTGTTGACGATGCCGACGACCTTGTCCGCGCACGGAACGGGCGGCATCGACATCGAAACGAAAAAGGATTTCCCAACGGGCAAGTATCTCGTCCGCCTGAGCGTGCCCGGCAACAACGAGCCGATCGGAACATACGCCTTCAGCCTCGAGGAATTCGTGCCGAACCGCATCAAGGCGGACGTAACGCTTCCCGCGGAGAACCTTGTCGCGGGGAAGGAATACGTGGCGAAGATTCAGGCGCAGCACCTTTTCGGCGCGCCCGCGGCCGATCGTAAAAGCGCGGCGAAACTCGTTTTTCGCCGCGGCGGTTTCACGTCGGAAAAGTGGAAAGGCTATCGTTTTGACAACGATTCCGACTACGTGCCGGATTCCGTCAACATCGGCGAGCAAAAAACCGACGCCGCGGGAAACGCAACGTTCCCGTTCACGTACAATCCGCCCGCGAAGGCCACGTTCCCCATGAAACTTTACGTCATGGGCAATGTCTTCGAATTAGGGGGGCGCGTCATTGCCGCGCGGGCCGAGGGCGTCATGTTTCCGGCGTCCGTGGCGCTGGGCGTCATGGCGGCGGCATCCGCGGAAAAGGACGGCATCGACGTCTTCGCGGCGGCAATCCATCCCGACGAAACTCCGGCGAACATCGGGAAG
>JAKJDA010000030.1:0-282 GCA_022706165.1 Candidatus Hydrogenedentota bacterium
AGCGTCGCCGTAGTCGAACTCATGGTTGCGGTTCTCCTCTCCCTTGCTATTCCCCCTCGGCATGACGGCCGCCGCACGTGCGACTGGCCACGATGGTACTTGCCGGGCGGCGAACGATCAAGGGGGCCGCTGGTTCCGCGTTCCTGCCCCCGGCGCGACCGGCAAGCGCAGCGTTCAGTGCGACGCCTTCTGGGCCAACTCGCCAAACCGATGCACCACGGCCAGCGCCGGGTCCAGCGGCACCTCCACGCGCGGCGTTCCCGCGGGCGTCGGTATCGGCGG
>JAKJDA010000030.1:292-4618 GCA_022706165.1 Candidatus Hydrogenedentota bacterium
AGCGCGCCTCGGCCTCGAACATTTCCGCGACCATCTCCCGCGTTTCGCGCAAGGTCAACACCGCCGATGTCAGCGGGTCCATCGCCACGGCCAGGGCGGCCAAGTCCGGATCGCCGTCCATGGCGGCCCGAATCGCCAAGGTCTGGACGGTCACGTTGCTCTGGTTAAGCGCGGCGCATTGCGGCGGCAACGCGCCCACGAACGTGGGATGGATGCCGAGCGCGTCGACGAAACACGGCACCTCCACGCAACAGCCGTGCGGCAGGTTCGTGATGTAGCCGTCGTTGCGCACGTTGCCTTGCAGCTTGAACGGCTTGCCCGTCACCATGGCTTCGAGGATGTACGAGCAATATTCGACGCTGCGGTGGTCGAGCGCGGTGGGCTCGTCGGCCAGCAGGTCCTCGTTCTCCAGACGGTCGGCAATCAAGCGGCACCAGGAATAGTAGGCGCCGGTCTCGCCTCCAAACGACGGCTCGTCGCAATACGCGTCGAGCGCCTTCTGGTTTTTGCGGAACCACGGCACGTATTCCGATAAATGCCCGGTGCTCTCCGTCATGAAATAGCCGAAATGGCGCATGACTTCGATGCGCACTTTCTCGTTGACGTAGAACTCGGGCCTTTCGCAGCGCTCCTTGAACAGCGGGTAGAGGTCTTGCCCCTTGTGTTGAAGCGAGAGGAACCAGCCCATGTGGTTGATGCCCGCGACGAGCGCGTCGATCTCCTGCTTGGGCGCGTCCACGTAGCGCGCAATGAGGTCGAGCGTCGTTTGCACGCCGTGACACAGCCCGATGAAGGGCAGCCCGGGGACGGTCGCAAGGGCCCCGCACACCATGCCCATCGGATTCACGTAGTTGAGCAAACACGCCTTTGGGCAAAGCTCCTGCATGTCGCGCACGATGTCGAGCATCACGGGAATCGTCCGCAATGCGCGGAAGACGCCGCCCGGCCCCAGTGAATCGCCGATGCACTGGTCCACGCCGTGTTTGAGCGGTATTTTGTAGTCCAGTTCGAACGCGTCAACCCCGCCCACTTGCAGCATGACGATGACGAAATCGGCGTCGCGGAGGGCTTCGCGCCGGTCAAGCGTGACGCTGATCTTGGCGTCGAGGCGGTTATCCCGAATGACGCGGTCCGTGAAGCGCTTGACGCGCTCAAGCTTGGGCAGCGTGCGGCTCATCAGGCGAAACTCGCTGTTCCGCAGCGACGGCGTCGCCAGAATGTCCATGATGAGCGTCTTGCAAAAAACGATGCTTCCCGCGCCGATCATTGCGATCTTCGGCATGTCGCGTCCTCCCCGTTTACGGTTGTTCCCTTGCAACGCCGCAGTATAGCACAGCCCGTTTTCGCGCGTCTTGGGAAACGCGCTATTTTCCATCCTGGACGTGGTATTCCTGCAACGACATCACCTCCGGCCTGCCGTCGCGCATGGCGCGAATGCCGAGAACGCCTGCCTTGGCGGCGGCGATGGTGGTCATGATGGGGAGGCCGCGCTCGATGGCGGTGCGGCGGATGGCGCGTTCGTCGGCCTTGGACTCGATGCCGCGGGGCGTGTTGATGATCCAGTCCACTTCGCCGTTGATCATGCGGTCAACGATGTGCGGGCGCATGTCGTCGCCGACTTTGTAGACCTCCTGGACCTCGACGCCCTGTTCGCGCAAGGCCTGCGCCGTGCCGCGCGTGGCCATGATCGTGAAACCGAGATAGGCCAGGTCTTGGCCAAGGGTCCCCATCTTCGCCTTGTCGTGATCGTTGAGGCTGATGAAGACGGCGCCGCCTTGCGGGATGCAACTGCCCGCCGCGATCTGACTCTTGGCGAACGCCATGCCCATGCTGCGGTCGATGCCCATGACTTCGCCGGTGCTGCGCATCTCCGGCCCGAGCAGGATGTCGACGCCGGGAAACTTGATGAACGGCAGCACTACTTCCTTCGCGGACACGTGCGTGGGCCACGGGTCTTGCGTGATGCCGAGTTCACGCAGGGTCTTTCCCGCCATCACGCGCGCGGCAATCTTGGCGAGCGGCAGCCCGGTGGCCTTGCTGACGAACGGCACGGTGCGCGAGGCGCGCGGGTTCACTTCGAGCAGGTAGATGACGTCGTCCTGCACCGCGTACTGGATGTTCATCAGGCCGATGACGTTCAGCTCGCGCGCAAGAGCGCGGGTCTGTTCTTTGAGGCGGTCAATGAGCGACTGGCTGAGGTCGTACGGCGGCAGGATGCACGCGCTGTCGCCGCTGTGGACGCCGGCTTCCTCGATGTGCTGCATGACGCCCGCGACGATGACGTCGGTCCCGTCGGCCAACGCGTCGACGTCGATCTCCGTCGCACCTTCGATGAATTTGTCGATGAGGATCGGGTGCTCGGGCGAGGCCTTCACCGCGCGGGTCATGTAACGATCGAGCGATTCCTGGTTGTAGACGATTTCCATCGCGCGTCCGCCCAGCACGAACGAAGGTCGCACCACAACGGGATAGCCAATGCGCTCGGCCACCACGCGCGCTTCCTCCACCGACGTCGCGGTGTCGTTCGCGGGCTGCAGCAGGCCAAGTTTCTCGACAAGTTCGCGAAACTCCTTGCGATCCTCGGCGCGCGCGATGCTGTCGGGCGACGTGCCGATGATGGGCACGCCCGCTTTCCATAACGCCCGCGCCAGATTCAGCGGCGTCTGCCCGCCAAACTGCACGATCACGCCCTTGGGCTTCTCGCGCTCGCAAATGTTCAACACGTCTTCCAGCGTGACCGGCTCGAAGTAGAGCCGGTCCGAGGTGTCGTAGTCCGTCGAGACGGTTTCGGGGTTGCTGTTGACCATGATGGTCTCGTAGCCGTCGCCTTTGAGCGCGAACGCGGCGTGCACGCAGCAATAATCGAACTCGATGCCCTGCCCGATGCGATTGGGGCCGCCGCCGAGGATCATGATCTTCTCCTTGGCCGTCGGACGCACCTCGTCTTCGTCTTGATACGTAGAGTAATAGTAGGGCGTATATGCCTCGAATTCGGCGGCGCAGGTGTCCACTAGCTTATACGTCGGAATGATTCCGTGTTTTTGGCGCAGTTCGCGCACTTCCAGCGGCTTCATGTTCCAGAGATGCCCAAGCTGGTTGTCGCTGAACCCGAATTCCTTTGCCCGGCGCAACGTCGCGGCATCGTCGGGATTCGCGCCGCGCAACGCATCTTCTTCCTCGATGATCTCGCGCAGGTTCCGCAAGAACCACGGGTCGATCGCCGTCGCATCGAACAACTCCTCGACCGTCGCGCCGGCGCGAATCGCGCGCGCAAGCTGCAGGATGCGCTCGGGCGTCGTCGTGCGCACGGCCTTCAGCAGCGCATCCTTTTCTTCCTGCGACGTTGGATCGCCGGTGATCGATTCGTCCTTGCCGTCGCAACCGAGACCGAAACGCCCGATTTCGAGCGAACGCATTGCCTTTTGCAACGACTCCTTGAACGTGCGCCCGATGCTCATCACCTCGCCGACGCTCTTCATTTGCACGGTGAGGTTGTCGGACGAGCCGGGGAATTTCTCGAAGGCCCAGCGCGGCACCTTCGTCACGACGTAGTCGATGGTCGGCTCGAACGAGGCCGGGGTTTCGCGCGTGATGTCGTTCGGGATTTCGTTGAGCGCATAGCCGACGGCGAGTTTTGCGGCGATCTTCGCGATAGGGAAGCCGGTCGCCTTCGACGCCAGCGCCGAACTGCGCGACACGCGCGGGTTCATCTCGATCACGACCATGCGCCCGGTTTTCGGGTCAAGGCCGAACTGGATGTTCGAGCCGCCGGTGTCCACGCCGATCTCGCGGATGCACGCGATCGCGGCGTCGCGCATGATCTGGTATTCCTTGTCCGTCAGCGTTTGCGCGGGCGCGACGGTGATGCTGTCGCCGGTATGGATGCCCATCGGATCGAAGTTTTCAATCGAGCAGATGATCACGACGTTGTCGTGCAGATCGCGCATCACTTCGAGTTCGTACTCTTTCCAGCCGAGCACGGATTCCTCGATCAAAATTTCCGTGATCGGACTCGCATCGAGGCCTTTTTGAACGGCTTCTTCATACTCCTCGCGGTTGAACGACACGCCCGCGCCCGAACCGCCCAGCGTGAACGCAGGACGAATGATGGCTTTGTACCCGAGTTCCACGCCAAACGCCCGCGCCTCGGCGAGCGAATGGACGACGAGACTGCGCGGCACTTCGAGGCCGCACCGGATCATGGCTTCCTTGAACAGGCCGCGATCTTCGGCTTTCTTGATGGCGTGCAATTTCGCGCCGATGAGTTCGCAGCCATACTTCTCGAGCACGCCCGATTCCGCCAACTCGACCGCCAGATTCAGGCCG
>JAKJDA010000030.1:4628-5269 GCA_022706165.1 Candidatus Hydrogenedentota bacterium
GTCTGACCGCCAACCGTCGGCAACAACGCGTCCGGGCGTTCGCGTTCGATAATGCGTTCGAGCGTCTCGGCAGTCAACGGTTCGATGTACGTGCGGTCGGCTGTTTCGGGATCGGTCATGATCGTCGCGGGATTGCTGTTCGCGAGGATGACTTCGTATCCCTCTTCGCGCAACGCCTTGCATGCCTGCGTGCCCGAGTAATCGAATTCACAAGCCTGACCAATCACAATCGGCCCGGATCCAATGAGCATGATCTTGTGGATGTCGGTTCGCTTCGGCATGTTGGTTCCTTTTGTTGAGTTGCGATCTGGGGGAACCCTTCTTGTAAGAAGGGTTCCCCCAGACCCCTTCCCCAGAACTTTTACCGGCGCTTCGCGCAACGTATGCGCAGCACTCAAAAGTTTCTGGAAGGGGGTCTGGGGGAAACCTCTTTTCCTAAAGAGGTTTCCCCCAGATTTTCCCGTTCTTTATGATCTATCGCTTCGATTCCTGGGCGGCTTCCTTGGTGCGGCCGAGGGGGAGCGCGACGTCGACGTTTGCGTGTGGGCGCGGGATGATGTGGATGGATACCACTTCACCGACAGCGCGCGCGCCGCGTTCACCGGCTTCGCAGGCGGCCTTGACCGCCGCCACGTCGCCGC
>JAKJDA010000030.1:5279-14672 GCA_022706165.1 Candidatus Hydrogenedentota bacterium
TCTGCTACCGCGAAATCTCGAGAATTTCCAATTCCAATGTGCCCGCAGGGACCTTTGCGGAGACCACATCGCCGACGGATTTGCCCAGGAGGGCTTCCCCGACCGGCGAGCGCATCGAGATTTTCCCGCTGGCCATATCCGCTTCGACAGGGCTCACGAGCATATACGTGAACGTCTTTTTCGTTTTCGTATTGAGCACCTTGACCGTCGCGCCGACATACGCTTTGCTCGCGTCGATGGCGCTATCGTCGACGATGGTTGCCCGGGCGATTTTGTCCTCGAGATCGCGGATTTTCGCATGATTCATGGCCTGCGCTTCCTTGGCGGCATGGTACTCGGCGTTTTCGCGCAAGTCGCCGAAGCTCCGTGCATGCTCGATGGTCGCGGCGATTTTCGACGTTTGTTCGCGGCAATGTTCGAGTTCCGCTTTCAGTTTGTCGAGGCCTTCTTGGGTGACGTGCAGTTTTTGCATAACGATACCGTTTCCGCATACGTGCTGATGATGACGGCGTTCTAGACGGCGGGAGCCCCGCTCCGGGGCAAAATGATGAAAAACATCCCGCCAAGTCGAAGGATTATACCAGACGGCCTTTCCGAGTCCAACTGCCAGGCCCCGATTCGAGCTGGAGAAGCCGTTCTGGCGCCGGGAAGTCTCCTGCGGCTCTTACGAACCGTCTCCAAGGGACGTTATCAGCGCCAATCGGCGACGCGCCTCGTCGTCGTCCGGATTGAGCCGGAGGGTGGCGGCGTAATGCTCGGCGGCTTTATCGAATTGCCCGGACATGGCCAGCGCGTTGGCGAGATTCACGTGGGCGTCGGGGTTGCCGGGGGCCAGCGCGACGGCCTGTTCCAGGCGCTGGACGGCCGTGGCCAAGTCGCCGCGCATGCCGCTGACGATGCCCAGGTTGATGATGGCGCGCACGTGCCCTGGCTTAAGGCGCAGGGCCGTCTCGAACTGTTCTTGCGCGCCGTCGAGATCATTTTTCACGAGCAAGGCGTGGCCAAGGTTTGTGCAGGCGACCGGGTTTGGCCCGGTAACGGCGATCGCGTGGCGGAAGAGGGTCTCGCTGTCGCGCCATGAACGAACCGCCGCATGGGCGCGTACGGCATAGGCGGCGACCAGCGCGATCGCCATCATTGCCGCGAACTTCTGCGCCATCGGCCTGCTGCGCGTCGTCGCGGCGACGGCCCACGCCGCCGCGATGAAAAGTCCGATGGCAGGCAAGTAGGTGTAGCGGTCGGCTCGCGCCATGGATCCGACCTGGACCAGGCCGATGACAGGCAGCAGCGTGATGAAAAACCAGAGGATTCCGACCGTGACGCAGGGCATTTTCCGGCGAAGCGCCACGCCCGCCCCCAGCATGACGGCTACTATCGCCGCGGCGCCAAGCAGGTGAAGTGGCGGCGGATAGCCGTTCGGATGGGGGTAGAATACCGCAAGGCGCGCGGGCCAAAGCAGGTCGACCGCATAGTGTCCATACGACATCATCGCATTGGCCGCGCGCACCGCAACCGGGTATGTCTCCAGGTCTCTGACGGCGCCCCCGGCATGCTGTGCGGCAAGCGTCACGATGGCGGATGCGGCCGACAGCGCGCCAAGAGGGGCTTTCTCGGCAACCAGCCATTTCCAACTCGTCGATCCGTTTCGACTGCGTCCGAGCGGCCACATGTCCAGCAACAGCAACGCGATCGGCAGGGTGACGGCCATCGGCTTGGACAGCAGCGCCAGCGCACAGCACAACGCAACCCCCAGGTAACGCCGGATCGACGGAGCCAGCGCATACCGGTGGTATGCGGCCATCGCGAGCATCCAAAATAGTCCGCAGAGCAAGTCCTTGCGCTCGGCCACCCACGCCACCGATTCGACGTGCAACGGATGCGCCCCGAACAACGCCGCCACCGCCACGCTCGGCCACAGCGCCCCCGTCATCCGCCCCAACGTCCACGCAAGCAGAACGGCATTGATCGCGTGAATCATGACATTGACGGCATGGTGGCCGCGCGGATTCATGCCGAACAGCGAAACGTCGGCCATGTGGGATATCCAGGCAAGCGGATGCCAGTTGGCGGCATGCGTCGCGGCGAACGCCCACCGCACGGCGTCCCACGTCAATCCGCCGCGAACGTGCGGATTCTCGACGACGTAGCGGTTGTCGTCGTAATTGATGAATTCGTGCGCGAGGACAGGAACGTAAACGGCCCCGACAAGCAACGCCAACGCCCCGGCCGCGCTCGCAAACCGCCATGCGCCGGTCCGCGCCGCCGCCTCTTCCGGTTCCCGTCTCAGCATGCCCATGAAGGGTATCGTAGGTGCGCCTCGGGCGCGTGTCAAGACGAAGGATGGGAGGTATCGTCGCGAGACGGGGGTTCGGCGTCCTCCGCGGCGGAAGAGGGCAGATTTTGGTAGGGGTCATCGGCTGGCGGCGCGACTTCCCGCAGGGGATCCGCCGGCGCTTTTGGATCCCCGTCGACCGCCGCCGTCACCGATTCGACCAGCCGCTGGATATACGTTTCGGGGTCGTGTCGGGAAAGCCGCGTCAATTCGTGCTTGACCGGATTGAGTTCGTCCGCGATCTCCCGCTTGGCCTCTTCAAAATATCGGCGAATATCCCGGTAGGTTTTTATCGCAATCCGCGCGTATTGCGGAAATTTTTCCGGTCCTAAGATGATCAGGGCCACCGCCGCCAACAGCAGGAATTCAGGAAAATCCATATTGAACATGGCTACCCTTCTTTCCGCGCGGACGCCTGCCGCCGCCGCAGCACCAGGTACGATGCCCATATGCTCAATTCGTACAACAACACGAGAGGGGCGCCCATCAGCAGCATGGACAACGCATCGGGGGGCGTAATGACTGCCGCAAGCGCGAACAAGCCGACGATGACCACGCGCCGGTATCGGCGAAGCACGGCCGGCGTAAGAAGGCCTGCATGCACCAACACCAGCACCACCATGGGAAACTGAAACGCCGCCGCGAAACCCAACAGCCCTTTCAGAATGATGCCGACGGTCTCGCTCATGCGCAGGTTGATGCTCACGCCCGCAGGCGCATATTGCACGATATAGGGCAGAACCAACGGAAACACCAGGAAATACGCAACGCATACGCCCGCCAGCACAAGCGTCGCCGAACCGATAAGCAGGAATTTCGCCGCAGCTCGTTCGCCCGGCTTCAATCCCGGAAATACAAACAGGCACAGTTGAAAGATGACGTACGGGAGCGCCACCACAATGCCGGCATAGGCGCTTAGCTTGAATTGAACCACAAAGGGCTCGAATGGATTGAGGGCGGTCATCCCAATCGGACGAGATGGCGTCGCGTCGGCGTGCGGCGCGGGCGCCTCCGGGGCAGGCCCATCCGGCGTCACCGTCAGCACCCCCTGGCGCTGCAAGGGCCCCAATGGCTTGATCGTCCACGCGAAAATGTGGTTGTAGAAGAGACAACACACGAAAATCGAAACGAGGATCGCCGCGCACGATCGGATGACGCGCGTCCGCAATTCACTAAGATGCTCGATGAAGGTCATCCGGGCTTCATCTTCTGACACGGCTTTCACCTCAACGTTTGCTCCGCGCCTTCGCACATCGCCATGCGGCGTCCTGGCAGCATTGTATGCCTACGAGTGTTGCGGCGGGCTTCTTTTCACCGGGCGTTTGGAACGCGCAGCGCGTATGCGGAAAAAGGCGCTAGAACAACGTCCCTTGAGAACCGGGTTGTTCCAACGAGACGGGGCGCACGGAAACCGGATGGTCTTCGTTGCCGCTTGCAGGCGCCTCGGAGACCGGGCTGCGTTGCACCCATTCCTTGAGAGCCTTGCCGGGCTTGAACGAGGCGATTCGCTTGCGTTCGATCGGAACTTCTTCCCCCGTGCGCGGGTTGCGCCCCATGCGAGCGTCGCGGCCCTTCACTTCAAACACGCCGAAATTGCGGATTTCAAGCCGTTCGCCCTGCGCCAGGGAATCGATGATCAAATCCAACGCCGCCTGGACAACGCTCGCGACCTCGTTCTGCGTATATCCCAACCGTTCCGAGATCTCGGCGACCAGTTCCCGTTTTGTCACGTTCCCTTCCTTTCGACCTGCCGGCCGGCTACCGCAGGTTGAAAAACTGCTTGAACGAGGTGATGTACATGTCCCTGAAGAAATACGCGAGGCCGCCCAAAATGACCAGCGCCAGGATCACGACGATCAGATTGTTTTTGGACGTGGGCGACATGCCGCCCCCGCCCCCGCCGCCGCCCGGACGCATCAGCGCGCCCACGAAGATTTTTTCGCCGGCTTCCGCCCGCGCTTTTTTGTCTTCCAATCCGCCTAACGTTTCGTTGATCGAAATGAATGCGCGATGCCATTCGTTCTGCAGCTTTTTGACGGACACTTCCGACTGGGCATAAATGCTTTCGAGGTTGGTGGCGCCGGAAACGATGTTCATCGCGTTGTTGTCGATGGCGTAATCGGCGCCCAACGCGTCCTTGAGCACCTTGTGTTCCCGGGCGATCTTGCTTTTGATCTTGAGAAACTGGTTCTCCAACTGCGCCTTGTTCACCCCGGGACTGGGGTAGGCGCTCATGATCTGATTGAAAAGCAACCAATCGTTCATGAACTCCCGGCACATTTGGACGTTCCGGTCCAAGAAGTCCACCACTTGCTGCTGTTTTTTGCTCAGCGCCATCGGAAGATTACCTCTTTTGTACGTGCTTAGACTCCCCACTTCGAAACCACTCTACCATCCGGCAGGCGCATTGTCAACCTAAGTCAAGCCGTGTTAGCGTGTTAGCTAGCATCTTTTCCAAACGCGCCGCGCGGAGGTCTCTTTTCTCGCCAATGGGGCGCGACGCTTCCTCACAGGCGCATGAAATTGCGGATAATCTGCTTGCCCGATTCCGTCAGGATGCTCTCCGGGTGGAACTGCACGCCCCAAATGGGATGTTGCCGATGCGCCACGCCCATGATTTCCCCATCATCGGCTTCCGCCGTGATCTCCAGGATATCGGGACACGTATCCCGCCGGATGATCAAGGAATGGTACCGCGTCGCGACGAAGGGCGAAGGGACCTCCGCAAACAGGCGGTTTCCGTTGTGACGGATCAGGCTGACCTTTCCGTGCATCGGCGCGCGCGCGCGGATCACCTCGCCGCCAAACGTCTGTCCAATGGCTTGATGTCCCAGGCAAACGCCCAGCAAGGGCGTCTCGGGGCCAAGTTCGCGGATGACGTCCATCGAGATGCCCGCCTCGTTGGGCGTGCACGGCCCCGGCGAGACGACGATGCGATCCGGCTTGAGGGCGCGTATCCCCGCGACGTCGATGGCGTCGTTCCGGTACACGCGGATGTCCGGCTCGATCTCGCCGAAATATTGCACCAGGTTGTAGGTGAACGAATCGTAGTTGTCGATCATGACGATCATGACTCAAGCCCTCGCTCGGCGAACTCCACGGCGCGAAACAGGGCCTTGGCCTTGTTCACGGTTTCCTCGAATTCGCGTTCCGGATCGCTGTCGTACACAATGCCCGCGCCGGCCTGGACATACACCACGCCGTCCTTGATGATCATCGTGCGGATCACGATGCACGTGTCCATGTCCCCGTCAAAACTGATGTAGCCGCAACCGCCGGCGTACGGTCCGCGCCGCGCCGGTTCGAGTTCATCAATGATCTCCATCGCGCGAATCTTGGGCGCGCCGCTGACCGTCCCCATCGGAAACGTCGAGCGCAACGCCGCATACGCATCGGCGCCCGGAAGAATCTCTCCTTCCACTTCGCTGACGATATGCATCACGTGCGAATACCGCTCGATCGTCTTCAGCCGCGACGGGCGCACGGCGCCGGCTTTGCTGATCCGCCCGATGTCGTTGCGCCCCAAATCGACCAGCATGATGTGCTCGGCAAGCTCCTTCTCGTCCGCGAGCAACTCTTGCTCCAGCGCCGCGTCCTCCTCTTTCGTGGCGCCGCGCGGCCGCGTGCCCGCGATCGGGCGCACCATGACCCGGCCCTTGCTGAGTTGGGTCATGACCTCCGGACTCGATCCGACCAGCGTCACGTCGGGATATTGGATCAGCGTCATGTACGGCGACGGATTGATGCACCGCAACGCGCGGTACAGGTTCACGGGGCTGGCGTTCAAATCGCGTTCGAAGCGCTGCGAGAGCACCACCTGAAAAATATCGCCCGCGCGGATATATTCCTTCGCCTTTTCCACCGCTTGGCAAAAGCCTTCGCGCGTGAAATTCGAACGCGCCTCCCCCTCCGTCGCGCCCGAATGCACGCGTTCGGTGGCGACCACCAGCGGACGGCGCAACGCTTCTTCGATGCCGCCGATTTTGCGGACCGCCTCGTGGTACGCCTCGTCCACGCTGCCCTGCACATGGGCGTTCGAAACGATCTTCATCGTGTTCGCCACGTGATCGAACACGATGATTGTGTCCGTGATCATGAAATACAAATCCGGCAAGCCCAGGGCGTCCGGATTCTTGTCCGGAAGTTTTTCGAAAAACCGGACCTGATCGTAGCTCATATACCCCACGGCCCCGCCGTGAAACATCGGAACGCCCTCGACGGGCACGGGCTCGTAGGCCGCCATCAGCTTGCGCAATTCGCCGAGCGGATCGTCCGATTCGTAATGACCGTCGCGTCCGTTCCGCGTAATCGTGACGGCGCGCCCTTTCGATCGGAACACCGTGGACGGGTTCGCCCCCAAAAACGAATAGCGCCCCACCGTATCGGCGCGTTCCACGCTTTCCAGCAAAAACGAATGCGCCGCGCCGCGGGAAAGCTTTATGTACGCCGTCACCGGCGTCTCGAGATCGGCCATGACCTCTCGGTATACAGGAACCAATGCCCCCTGCCGCGCGACGGCGCGAAATTGATCGATTGTCGGATGAACCATAGCGCCCCGCCTTTCTATTTGTCCGCAACGCCGTCGCCATCGAGGCGGAGCGAACCGTCCGCATCGACCGCGCGGTAAAAGCAGCTGGTTTCGTTGGTGTGACAGGTCGGCCCGACCGGGTCGCAGCGCAGCAGCAAGGCGTCCCCGTCGCAGTCGACGCGCATTTCCATCACCCGAAGGACATTGCCGGACGTCTCGCCCTTCAACCAAAGCTTCTGGCGCGATCGCGACCAAAAACACGCCTTGCGCTCGCGCAGCGTGATCGCGAGGGATTCGTCGTTCATGTAGCCCAGCATCAACACCTGACCGGTCTGATGGTGCTGAACGATGGCGGCGATAAGCCCGTCCCTGTCGCGCTTCAACATTCCGCCCAACTGTCCCAACGACTCGATGGTTGCATCTGTAGCCATGACGATCGGCTCTCCTGGGGTTGTTCCACCAACACGCCGCGCGCTGTGCGCAGAAAACGAACGGAAAAATGAGAAAAGACCGGGGGATCAGGAATGGACATGGCGACGCCATCGCCAAGCCTGCCGCAGCGCGATGGTCATCGCCGAATCTCCCTGGAACGGCGGATGCGCCCCCTACGGACGCCGCCGATGGAGAAAGTATGCCATAGCCCACGCGCCGGTTGCAAGGACATGCAAAAGCCGGGCGCATGGTCATCGGCCATTTTCTGCAGACAGCGCCGGTCTCTGTGCCGGGCGGTTTCATGCGCAGGGCAAATCGCGTTCCACCGCGAAACCGCGCGAATGCCACGAAAGGGGACCGCGTTGGCGGGCCTTATTTTCGCGGGGATCGCCCCTGTCGTGGTTGAAGGCTCTTACGACGCCCGGCGCGAAAAAGGGTCAGGGACGCTCGAACGAATCGAAAAGGCGATGCAATAACCCTTGCCGCGATCTCGTTTTTTGGAAAGCGGCTCTGTAAGATAAGACCATTGCCGCCGGGAATGTCCATGGGTTGGGGCGTCCTCCGGAGCCAAAACGAATACAGGAGGAAGATGTCGTGGCAAAAAGCATGGGAAGACGCGCTTTTCTCAAGAGCAGCGCAGGATGTGCGGCAGGCATCGGGTGGATTGCGACGGCGTCCGAGGCCAAGTGCCCGCCGGCGCCGCGCGTCGCGCGAGACATGAACGACTACCACGTCAAGTACTATCCTTTTGTCGATTATCCCGAGAGCGACACCTGCTGGTCACTGTCGGTCGGACCTGACGGGCGCATTTATGCGGCGGCTTGCGGCGAAGGCATACCCGGCGGGGTCGTCAAAGTATTCCGATACAACGAGACGACGGACAAACTCGATTTTATCCTCGACGCCGCGAGCGCCGCGAACGACCCTGGCGATTCGGGCCGCGCGACGCAGTGCAAGATCCACTATTCATTTGCGCCGTCGATGCATGACGGCGTGCTGTACATGGCCACGCACCTTTCGGGACCGCCCATCGATTTGCCGGCGTATTCGCCGTGGTATTTTTGGCATGACCCGGAACGTTGCTTCAAAGGCAGTGCGTTGATTGCGTACGACACAAAGGCCGACAAGGTCTTGTGGTCGGACACGCTGATCCCGAAAGAGGGCTGCCGGTGCTTGTTGCACGATGAAGAACGCGGCTTGCTCTATGCCATCAGCTATCCGCGCGACCACTTCATTATCTACAACTTGAAAACGCGCGAGCGCCGCGACATGGGCCGCATCGGTTCGGTCAATTCGCAGGCCCTCTTCCTCGATAAGAAGCATCGCGTGTGGACGACCAGCGACTACGGCAAGCTCGTGCGCTACGACCCGGAACGGGGACGGCTCGAGCATTCGTCGGTTTCGTTGCCGCACAATCCCGCGTTTCAAAACGGCTGGCACAGCGTTTTTTATGATGTCGTGGCGCAGCCCGACGGCGAGTGCGTGTATGCGACAACGTGGTCCCCGCAACCTCAACTCGTCCGCATTTGGCCCAACGAGGGCGATTGGCCCGTGGTGGAGGCCCTCGGGCCAATGACGCAGCCCCGCGACGAGACCATTCCCATGGATATGTTCCTGGATCACGCGGGCGGGCTGGTGTTTGGCGGCGACAGCATGTTGTACGTCGTGGCCTCGCGTTGGCGCGACGCGGCGTACAACCCGATGCCGCCCGAGCGCAAGGGGCGCGAGGGGGTTATCTGGCGCATCCATCCCAAGACGTTGCAGCGCGAAGAAGTCGCCGTGCTTTCCGAGCCGGACCCCGCGCAGTACGTATCGCGCGGCGCCATCGACCACAACGGCGACTTGTATTTCGCGCATATCGGCGCAAAACCGCAGGGTATTTACAAAGTCACTGTTCCCAAGAACCGCAAAAGAAGAACGCGCACCTGCCGATCCGGATGTGGGGGTAATCGATGATGAGCACACAACGCAAGAAATACGACATGAATTCGCCCGAACGCGGGCCGTTGTCGCACGAAATCATGCACGGGGCCTTCATGAAAGAAGGCACGATGGTGGCGTTTCCCACCTGCTTCCCGGGTGCGACGGTACCCATCGTCGC
>JAKJDA010000310.1:0-433 GCA_022706165.1 Candidatus Hydrogenedentota bacterium
GCGAGCCGTGGCATCAATGCTCAAGAGTCCGTGGGATAGGGGCGGCAGGGGATGGCGCGGCAGGTGAGGATTGAGTTTCCGGGGGCGGTCTATCATGTGATGGCGAGGGGCGACCGGTGCGAGGCCATCGTGAGGGATGACGGGGACCGGTGGGCGTTTATGCGGACGTTGTGGGAGATGTGCTCGCTCAGCGGGATGCTGGTTCACGCGTACGCATTGCTGGACAACCACGATCACCTCAACGTTGCGCCAAGCCCAAAAATCGTCCTTACGTTTCGCCAACCTACTATTCTATGCTCCCGGGCGTGCCTGTGGAGATCACGTCGAATCCCTCGCTGAGCTTCAGCAAGGAAAGCGCAAATCGTCCTCCCGCTCCCCCGCTCGCCGAGCAAATAAGGATAGTGGCGCAAGTAGAGCGGCGGTTGAGCATAGT
>JAKJDA010000310.1:450-3987 GCA_022706165.1 Candidatus Hydrogenedentota bacterium
CCCGCCTCCGGCAGTCCGCTCTCCAGTGGGCATTTCGCGCGCAATCCACCTGAATCCAAATGGTATAATGGCAGCGCATAAAATCCTTCCTAGTGGAACTATTGGTGCTAATACTGTACCCAAATGATCGAGGCACACGGTATATCGGTGGCAAATCGGGAGCGCCTGGAAGTGCTTCATAGGCGCCTGAAAGGGCCATTCTCGGTCGCGGAAGCCGCCAGTGTCTGGTCAGTCGATCCGACCCGCGCGCGGCGTTTGGTGGCGTATCTTGCCGCTCGCGGATGGTTGAGCCGTGTGCGTCGTGATTCGTACACAACCGTGCCTTTAGGGGCCACCTCACCCAAGCAGTGGCGCGAGGATCCCTGGATCGTGGCGGCGAAAACTTTTTCCCCTTGTTATCTCGGAGGCTGGACGGCGTGCGAGCATTGGGGACTGACAGAACAGATCTTCCGAGAGGTCATTGTTTTCACCACCCGTCGCGTTCGCCACCGGGCGCAGGAGATCCAGGGCACCCGATTCCGAATTAAGGTGGTGTCAGAAAGCCGGATGTTTGGGTTGCGCGATGTCTGGCGCGCCCAGAATCAGGTCAAGATGTCGGACCCAGCGCGAACGATTGTGGATATGCTGGACGACCCCGCGCTGGGCGGAGGCATTCGGCACGTAGCCGATGTGCTCCGGAATTATTTCGAGAACCCAATCCGGAATGACGAGGAGTTCGCGGAATACGCAGAGAAAATTGGAAACCGAACCATCTTCAAGCGCCTCGGATATTTGCTCGAAACACTGGGGATCACGGCAATCAACCTCGCGGAACATTGCGCCCGTCGCAAGAGCGCGGGAATCGGCCTCCTCGACCCAAGCGCAAAACCAAGTGGACCTATCCTCAAGCGTTGGGGATTGCGCATCAACGTGCATTTGAACAGCGAATCAGAATGATCACTCGGCTAGACATCTATGACCGTGTGCGCGAATGGGGGCTGCGTGCTGACGTGGTTGAAAAGGATTACGTCATCGGGTGGGTGCTGTGGGGCATTGGACAGGACGCGACGCTCTCCACGAACTGGGCGTTCAAGGGCGGAACAAGCCTGAAAAAATGCTACTTGGAAACCTACCGGTTTTCCGAAGACCTGGATTTCACGGTATTGCCCGGTGGTCTCATTCGCGCCGAGGATTTGTCACCAATTTTGGAAAGGGTGCTCGACCTCGTGTATCAGCGATCAGGCATCATGTTCTCCGATCGCCCCCCACTGTTGAGGACCCATGTTTCGGGCAACTACACGGAAGGACGGATTTACTATCGGGGACCTCGCGGTACCCCCGAAGTGGCCAGCCTCAGGCTCGACCTGAGCGCATCGGAAGTAATGGCGCGTCCGACAGTGCTGCGCGAGATCTCTCACGCGTATCCCGATGAACTCCCCGCTCCCGGAACCGTCCGTTGCTACAGCTTCGACGAGGTATTTGCCGAAAAAATCCGCGCCATGGGCGAACGATGTCGCCCTCGGGACCTCTATGACATCATCAATCTGTTTCGGCGCGACGATCTCCGCGGCCAACCAGATGCGATTCGACAGGTCCTCATCGAGAAATGCACATCAAAAGGGGTCCCGGTACCCAGTTTCGCGGCTTTGGAGTCGTCGCCGCACCGAAACGACTTAGAAACTGAATGGGCGAACATGCTTGCCCATCAATTGCAGGAGCTTCCTCCCTTCGAAAGTTTCTGGGACGAGCTGCCGGCCTTGTTCGAGTGGCTTGAGGGGCGACTGTCTCTTGAAGCTTTGACGGCAGTGCCTCAAGAAGGCGAGGAGACCGACAAATCATGGACCCCCCCGGCCACTGTCTGGACATGGGGCGAGGGCGTCCCAATCGAGTCCCTTCGCTTCGCAGCCGCCAACCATTTATGCGTGGATTTAGGCTACGGCGGCTCTATCCGCCGGATCGAGCCGTACGCGTTTCGGCGAACCAAGGCCGGGAAGATCCTCCTCTGCGCCGTCAAGGTTGAGACACGAGAATCTCGCACGTATCGATTGGACCGGATCAAATCCATCCATGTCACAAACCAGCCCTTCCGTCCCACGTTCCGAATCGAGATCACGGGGATCGGACATCTGACTGTGCCACAGTTGGCTAGACCGACACCCGAGCAGCCATTTCGTGCTGCTTCACCGTTCCGCGGCCCTAGGATGGTTTATGTCGTCAAATGCATGACATGCGGAAGGGAGTTCAAGCGCGGTAAAGCCAATTACACGCTGCGCCCGCACAAGGGCCGGGGTGGGTGGCAATGCCCATCTTTCGTCGGCCATCTCGTTCGCACCATTTACGAATAGAGAATTATGCCCGCCCACCCGACCCAACTCGTCCAGAAAAGCAAAAAAGGGGTCATTGAGAATTCCAATACACGAGGGATACGGCGGCAGGAGGTGGCGCGGCAGGTGAGGATTGAGTTTTCGGGGGCGGTCTATCATGTGATGGCGAGGGGCGACCGGTGCGAGGCCATTGTGAGGGATGACGGGGACCGACGGGCCATCAAGATCTCGACGGAATCAGGGCCAATCTCCCACCAGATGCCAACCTGCATCGCAATCGCCAAGAGATCCTCGCTGATAGCAATTCCCAATGACCGACCCCTTCGCATTCATTCTCGAAGTTGTCAAAAGGATCGAGACCCGAGCCGCACGCGATGTCAGGACCCGGCGAAAGCTGACGCGGTATCAGGCGTGGAGAATGGAGAGTTGACCCCAGATCATGCGCATTGACCCCGGATCATGCGCAAGGAACGCTGGCCACCGGTTGTTTCGCGCCTTTGGCGTTTTTCGTGGTTGTCTTCGTGCGCGATGCGTCCTGCGCTTTCAGTCTGTCGGGCGTATCACGTAACGACGCGGCAGGGGCGCGTTGTTTTCGCAGATGGTTTTCATCAACTCGGTCGATCGCCGACGCAGGGCGTCTTTTTGCGGCAGCAGGTCGAAGTAATTCTTGATCACGCCAGCGCGGTAGCGGTCCCAGACGGTGTCCTTGCCGGTGAACTCGTCGAGTCTGCTCTCGAGATAGGCGCGATCGCTTTCGGACGTGCGGTTTTTCCTGTCGGCGAGAAAGAGAAATTCCACATGGTCGAAGGTCCGCAGTTTGCGTCCTTCAATCAGCGCCCGCTCGCTGACCCACGTGCGGAGTCGCAAGGCCTGTTTGTATTGGGGCGTGTCGCGCCATTCGGCCAGATTAATCCCTTTCGCCAATTCGGCGGCCGTCGTTTTCCCTTCAGGCCGGTGACGGTCAACAGCTCGCGGTTGAGATCCTGCGTGAACGGAACCAGCTCCAACGCCTTTTCGGTTGCGCCGTCCACGGGAAACGGCAGCGCTGAGGCTTGGCAGGTGAACATCAGTGCGCCGTTTTCCACGCAGACGTTCGAGACGTCGCAGTTGGCGTGCCGCACGATGGCGCCTTCGCGTCCGTCGAGGGTCAGTTCCGATACGATGGGCGTCACATTCTGGGCTTTCAGGAAGAGATAGGCCATGACGAGATGTCCTGTCTGGCCGGGATGAACGC
>JAKJDA010000311.1 GCA_022706165.1 Candidatus Hydrogenedentota bacterium
GCGCACCAGACCCTGCTCGACAATCTGCCGGGTGTGCTCGCTGAACCCGACACCCGGACCCCGGAGAACGAACTATGAGAAACATGCTGATGGTTGTGCTGGCCGCGATGACGGTTTGCATGAGCGCCGTTGCGCAGGAAAAAGTGACAGAACTTGAAAAATCCCGAAAAGCCGTCGATACGTTTTTTGAGCAGTTCGCGCAGAAAAGAGACACGATCGGCACGTTTGAGGGCCAGTTTCATCAAGTTATTGCCGCGCCCGAGGAAACTATTGACGCCAACGGGACCCTCGTGTACGTGAAACCCAAGAACCTCCTGTTCCGCTACACCGACACGGACGAAAACGCCACGTTTTTGATCCATAACCGGAGGGTCTACGAGTATTCACAAGAAAACAAGCAACTGGACATTTATGATCTTGACGACGACCCGCAGACCCAGATGTTCTTCCTGGGGTTTGACGCGGACACGGAGACGCTGCTGCAAGCCTATGACGTGTCGCTATTTGCACCAGATAAAGGCGTTGCCCCGGGCGCCTCGCAGGGACTGATGATCAAACCCAAAGAGAACGCCGACGCGTCCGCGGAGGATTTGAACCGGGACAAGCAAACCTCTACGTTCAAAGAGGTTAAGCTGTTCCTGCGCGAAAGTGATTATTTGCCCGTGCGCATTGAACTCATCAACGAAGACGACTCGAAAACTACCCTGACCGTATCCGATTTCAAGGTCAGATCCAAACCCAGTCCCGACAAGGTGAAGGTGTCCATAGCCGAAGATACCAAAGTCATTGAAAATGGACGGTTTATAGAGAAAGTTGGCTCGGATGGGATGACCATTCCTCAAATCGCGCCGGAGTCTCAGGAGCCTTCGATCCAAGCCACGGAACTGCCGCCGCCAACGCCTGTAACGCATGACGACAAATAGACGTAACACACGCATCATCCTAGCCTCCGGCTCGCCGCGACGCCGCGCGCTCCTCGAAGCCCTCGGTCTCTCGTTCGAGGTCGTGGTCAGCGACGTGCATGAACCCGGCGGCATGTTGCCGCGTCTGACCGAAACCGAAGCCGCGGCAGGCGTTATCTCGAACGCCCGCATGAAGTTAGACGCCGTTGTCGCACGGCTCGATACGCCCGCGCTTGTGATTGCCGCCGACACGCTGGTGTTCCTGACCGACCACATCCTGGGCAAGCCGGCCGACCTCGCCGAGGCGCGCGCGATGCTGGCGGCGCTGTCGGGACGGACCCACGAGGTGATCACGGGGCTGGCGGTCTGTGACACGGCCTCGGGCGCGGTGGCCGAAGGCGCTGAGATTACGGAGGTTGCATTTCGACAGCTTTCGTCAGCCGAGATCGAGTGCTTTGTCGAGGTCGTCAACCCCGTGGATCGCGCTGGCGCGTATACGGTGGACGGTCCGGGGACGTTGTTGGTTGAACGCTACAACGGCTGCTACCAGAATGTGTTAGGCCTTCCGCTGATCCGGCTGGACCTGCTGCTGCACGAGTTGGGGTGCAGCCTGTTTGACCTGATGGACCCTGCGCGGTGCAGGTTCTTGTGAACGCTTTTAATTTTGACTTCATCCGACGTACGACTTAGAATATGACCGTGAGCCTACAAGATCGAATCACATTTACTCCCATCGGTGGCGGCAGAGAAATTGGCGCCAACTCGTACGTTGTCAGCGTCCACGGGGAGGATATCGTATTAGACTGCGGGCTTCATCCGAAGAAGGATGGTCTCGAGGCGCTGCCGGAGTTGGCGTTGCTTTCGCGCGCGCCGGTGGCAGCGCTTCTATCCCACGCCCACGTTGACCACTGCGGGGCCTTTCCGAAGCTGCTTCGCCGGTATCCCGAGACGCCCATCTTTATGACCGAAGCGACGCGCGGGATCATGGAGCGCATGCTGCATAACAGCGTTTCGGTGATGGGCGCGATGGCCCGCGAGCGGGGCATTGACGATTATCCGCTGTACACGCACGATGATGTGGACGGGTGCATGGCGCGCACGTTGACGCGGGAGTTTGATGCCGAGTTCGACATCAGCGGGGACGGCGGGATCACGGCGCGGTTTCACTATGCGGGGCACGTTCTGGGCAGCGCGAGCATTTTGCTGCGTTTGCCGGGGCACACGATTCTGTATACGGGGGACATCTGCACGACCGATCAAGAATTGATGGCCGGATCGCCTCCGTTTGATGATTACACCGATGTCGATACGTTGATTATCGAATCAACCTATGGGGCCAACGGCGACGCGGACCATCTCAGTTATTTTGAGCAGACCGAGCAGTTGGCCGCAGCTATTACAGACGTGCTCAATCGCGGGGGCACGGCGTTGTTGCCGGCTTTTGCGTTGGGGCGCACGCAGGAGATTTTGAACCTGATCGCGCGGCTGCAGGAAGCGGGCGCGATCCCGTCGGGCCTGGGCCGGGCGGTGTATGAGGTGTACAACCGGTACTCCGAATACCTCCACCCTTCAGCCAATCTTCGTCCACTGAGCCGGTTTGGCCGCATCGGCGACGTGTGGGATCCGGCGGTGGCAAAGGATCTGTTGCGAGAGCCGAGCATTGTCGTGGCGACTTCGGGCATGATGGTCGAGAATACACCGTCAGCGCTGATTGCCGAGCAGATGGTTCGCAGCAACGGCAAGAGCAAACAGCATGGTATTTTCTTTGTTGGATATGTTGACGTGGACACGCTTGGGTATAAGATGCTGCATTCGCCTCCGGGCACGGCCATGCGTTTTGGTTTGGGCCGACCGCCGGTGGAGGTCGCGCTCGAGAATATTCGTCATTTCCATTTCAGCGCACACGCTCCGCGCAAGGCATTGCGCGAGGTGATCGAATGCGTTAACCCGCGCAACGTGGTGTTTGTTCATGGCGATGCCGATGCGGTGGATCTGCTGTACAAGGAAACGAGCAACGCGTTCCGCAAGTTTGCGCCGATGATGGGTGAGACGGTGGAGCTTAGCCGGTAGTTGGAAGCTAGAAGTTCTATGCGCCGAGTAAAAAAAACTGCAATGTGGAGGTGTACGATGAAAGCATTGGTTTTCTCTATTAGTTTGCTGCTTCTTTTCGGTGTCGTCGCATGCAGTCAGGACCGCCTGACCGATGAGATGAAACAGCAGGCCAAGGAAGTGCAGGATAAGCTTGACTCCGATGGCGCTCCGGTACCCAGCGATACCAATGTCACACCTGTGGCGGCGGCGCCCAAAGAGGCTGAGCCGACGACGGATAAACCCCAACGCGATATTTTCAAAGTCGTCTTCGATACAACGAAAGGCCCTTTTACCGTAGAGGTGCATCGCGATTGGTCTCCCAACGGGGTCAAGCGGTTTGAAGAACTGGTACGTTCGGGCTTCTATGACGGCAACCGCTTTTTCCGTGTGCTCCCGAACTTCGTGGTCCAGTGGGGGTTGTCGGGCGATCCGATTCAGGACATGACATGGATGGAACAGCCCATTAAAGACGACCCGGTCAAGCAGCCCAACCGCGAAGGCATGATGGTATTCGCGAAATCACAAATGAAAGATTCGCGCACAACCCAAATCTTCATCAATCTCAGGGATAACAGCAGCCAGCTCGATGCTACGGGGTTTGCGCCGTTCGCCAAAGTGATAGATGGGATGGACGTGGTGAAGAGCCTCTATTCGGGTTATGGGGAATCCCCCGATCAGGGCCGCAGCTTGACTACATCAAATCAGCCGTCATTGTCGAATAACGGGGAGGAGTCAGCGTGCCGAAGCCGGTTCGGTGGGGCATTCTGAGCACGGCAAGCATTGGGCGATCCCTCATACGAGGGATCGGCCTGAGCGTGGACAACTGCGTGCAGGCGGTGGCCAGTCGCGAGTATTCTCGGGCGAGCGAGTGGGCCAAGGAGCATGGCATACCGCGGGCGTTTGGCTCGTATGACGACATGCTCCGGAGCGGGGAAATCGACGCCGTATACAACCCGCTTCCCAACAGTCTGCATGCGGAGTGGACGCT
>JAKJDA010000312.1 GCA_022706165.1 Candidatus Hydrogenedentota bacterium
GCACGTTGAACAGCCCCCGGCTATTCTCGCGAAACAAACCGTTGAAGCACGTCTTGTTCAGATAGATAACGCGCGCCGCCTGCTCGACCATCGACTCTGGAACGGCCGCACGCACCGCGTAATAATGCTCGCGCGAATGCCGCGCCTTGTGCTCCCGCAACCGCTCAATCACACCATCCGCATCCAGTTGCAGCCCGAGATAGGCCGCGGTGAGATTCGCGTTGGTATCCGAAATAAACGCCTCATCCGGCCCCAATTCCTGACGCCGCGCCAGCTCGAAAAACACCGCGCCACCGCCCACGAACGGTTCATGATACCGCCTAAACGGGCCAACCGCCTCGATCCCGGCCATCAACTGCGGCAAAAGCTGGCGCTTGCCCCCGGCCCACTTCAGGAATGGACGCGGCAGATTCTCACGAAAATCACTCATGGCCACGAAGTATGCCCATTTGCCCACCGGCCTTCAAGGACCGTGCTCCTCGCGAGCGTCCATGCCGTCCACGACGTCCACGCAGCCCATGTCGTCCATGTCGTCCATATCTCGAAACTGCACGCCTTCTTGACTTTGCTCAGGGGCTATGGTAGCATCCTTTGGAGTTTGAATGGTCTATGACCATATAAGTAGAAGCACCAGCTTCTCACCTGGCGGCGGCCGCTGAGTCAGCCAGCCGGGTTCATGACGAAGAGATAGATGCGCCTGTGTGCGCACGAAGAGACTTTTTCGGCAGGAGACTGGTGTCTACTGCCGTTTTTGTTTTTCTGCGGGAATGTGACCTGCGGAAAGTGGTCATGAACACGAAGTATTCAGGGCACGGGGCCCTGAGGAGGACAGGCTAATCGCAAGGATAGACGAAGAAAAGATTCGAGTCAACGAGATGATTCGGGCGCGCCAGGTGCGCGTGATCGATGAAGAGGGTGAGCAACTCGGCATCATGAGTCCCCAGGATGCGATCCGTGAGGCCGAAGAGCGCGGGTTGGATCTCGTTGAAGTGGCCGGCAAAGCTGTGCCGCCGGTATGCCGGATTATGGATTACGGCAAGTACCGGTACCAGCAAAGCAAGCGGGCCAAGGAATCGAAGAAACATCAGCACACGGTGACGGTCAAGGAAATCAAATACCGCCCCAAAATTGATGACCACGATTTTGATTTCAAGACAAACCACGTCCGGGAGTTTCTTAAGGAGGGCGACAAGGTCAAGATCACGATCATGTTTCGTGGCCGCGAGATGGCCCATCCCGAATTTGGACGCGACATCCTGGCGCGCGTTGTTGAGGCCACAGCCGAGTTGTGTCAGGAAAAAGTAGACACATCGAACACGCGGCTCGAAGGCCGCAATATGAGTATCGTTTTGACGCCCGCGAAGATGGGCTGAACAACATATAGGCAGGACGCGCAGTAGCGAAAGCAACAGCTACCATGGCGGGATAGGGTTTTCTCTGCGCGCCTTACTGAAGAGGAGGTATCGACGGATGCCGAAGATGAAAACGAATAAAGCGGCTACGAAGCGGTTCCGGCAGACCAAGTCCGGTCTCTACACCCGTAACCACGCATACAGTCGCAAGCTCAAGCGCCACAAATCTGCCAAGCAACGCCGCAATCTGCGTGGAATCGCGCTGGTGGATCAGGCCGACATGGGCGCCATGGCGCAGCTGTTCCCGTACAACCGGTAAACTTTGGCCCAGACTGACAACCCGCCCAAAAAGCGGCGTAATAAAGGAATTTGACATATGCCACGCGCAACAAATAACCCCGCAGGTCGCGCTCGTCGCAAGAAAATTTTGAAGCTGGCGTCCGGTTATCGCGGAAGCCACCATCGCCTCTACAAAACAGCACGCCAAGCCGTCGACCACGCCGGCGTATACGCATATCGCGATCGCAGAAACCGCAAGCGCGACTTCCGCAAACTGTGGATCGCCCGCATCAATGCCGCCGCGCGCGCATGCGGTCTGAGCTACAGCCGGTTCATTGTAGGGCTCAAGCTGGCCAATATCGACATCAACCGCAAGGTCCTGGCCGACATCGCGGCAACCGATGAAGTCACGTTCGGACAATTGGTCGAACAAGCCAAAGCCAGTCTTGATGCGGCGCCAGTCGCTCAATAACGAACGATTGCTGACCGAAGTCTTTCACGAGATGGCTCAGTGCGCCCATGGAGCGACTGGACCATCTCGTGGTGTATTATACAGCGGATAGCGAATCACCGTACGAAGATAGATTGGCAACATTGTCCGTTTTTCTTTGCTTCTTTCTTTTTCCGCAAAAAGAAAGAAGAGATAGGATGGTGAATTGATGCGTATTGTTCCTGCAGTGGATATTCGAGGCGGCTTGTGCGTGAATCTCGTACAAGGTGACTATGACCGCGAAACGGTATTTTCAGACGACCCCGTTTCTCAAGCCATTCAATGGCGCGACCTCGGAGGCGAGATCATCCACATCGTAGATCTCGACGGCGCAAAAGCCGGCCACTGTTGTGTTGAAAAACAACTCCAGGCCATCGCCCACGCAGGCGTCCCGTTCGAGGTCGGCGGAGGCATCCGCGATATCGACACCGTTCGTCAGATTATCAGCTACGGCGCATCGCGCGTCATTTTTGGAACCGCCGCGCACCGCAACCCCGATTTTGTCCGCGTAGCCGCGCAGGAGTTTCCCGGCAAGATCGTCGCCGGCATTGACGCCAAAGACGGCAACGTCGCGTTGAGCGGCTGGTACGAAGCTACGCAGACCGACGCCGTCAGCTTCGCCCAGGAGATGGAGCGCATGGGCGCGGCCCGCATCATCTTCACGGACATTGGCAGCGACGGAATGATGAGCGGCCCCAACCTCGAATCGACCCAGGCCGTCGCCCGCGCCGTCGGCATTCCCGTCACCGCCTCAGGCGGCATCTCCTCGTTGGATGACATTCACAACCTCGTAGCCATCGAACCCGACGGCGTCGACGAAGCCATCGTGGGGCGCGCGCTGTACCTCAACGCCTTTACTCTCCCTGAAGCCATCGCGGTGGCCACGGGGTCTCGTGAGCGGACATGATATGAAGCAGCGGTTTGACACCGTCGCCATTATCGGCGTGGGCCTGCTCGGTAGCTCGCTGGGCCTTGCGCTTAAGAGCCGCGGAATGGCATGCCACATCCGCGGCGCCGGCCACCGCCAAACCTCGCTCGATACCGCACTTCGCGTAAACGCCGTCGACAGCGTCTTCCTCAATCCCCGCGACGCCGCTGACGGCGCGGACCTCATCGTAATTTGCACCCCCGCCAACCTCGTGTGCGGAGTCCTCGACAATATCTTGCCTGTATGTTCGCGCGCTGTGGCCGTGACCGATGTCGCCAGCACCAAACTCGATATCTGCAACCACGCGCGCGAAACGTGGCCTGCGCCGTCACGCTTCGTGGGCAGCCACCCCATGGCCGGCTCCGAGAAATTCGGACCCGAGCACGGCTACCCCGAACTCTACGAGGGCTGCGTTACCGTCGTCGAAGAAGGCGCGCACCTTGACCCCGGTGCACACGCCGCCGTGGCAGGCCTATGGCGCACCGTAGGCGCCAACGTCGTCGAAATGGCGCCCGCCGTGCACGACGTCATCGTCGCCAGAACCAGCCATATCCCTCACGTCGTAGCCGCCGCACTGGCCCGTCTCGCCGCCGAAGTCGGCGACGCCTCCCTGGATAAGGTCCGAGCGCTGGTAGGCCCGGGATTCCGCGACGTCACCCGCATTGCGGCGAGCCGACCAGAAATCTGGCGCGACATATGCCTCACCAACCATGATCCTATCGTATCGGGGTTGGACAAATTCCTCGAGCAGATCCATCTGATTCGCGATGCCATTGCCGGCGAACAGGCCGATGCCATTGAACGATTTTTCCAATACGGGCGCGATGCGCGTCAAAATACGGTGGACCGATGAGCGAAGCGCGCGGTATCTTTATTACGTTTGAAGGCGTCGAAGGCTGTGGGAAATCAACACAGGTCG
>JAKJDA010000313.1 GCA_022706165.1 Candidatus Hydrogenedentota bacterium
GGGGAAATACTCGCGCGCGATCGCGACGCACTCGGCAATGTAACGCACCGGCGTCGCGACGCGGGCCTCGCCGGTGAGAATGAGCAGGTTCTTGAAGCCGTGCGCGGCGAGTTGCTCGCATTCGCGACGGATGATGTCCGGGGTGAGTTTGAGGCGCTTTTCTTTTCTGCGGGATCGCACGGCATAGCCGCAGTACACGCAGTCCGCGCCGCAAATGTTCGAGGCATAGAGCGGCACGTAGAGGCCGATGGTCCGGCCAAAGTGCCAGCGCGTCAGCCGTTGCGCCTCGCGGGCCATGTCTTCGAGGTGCGCCACGGCATGCGGCGATAGCAACGCGGCCATGTCTTCCGGCGTGCGTTCTTCGCGGCCTAGCGCGCGCGCGACGTCGGCGGGACGTGTCCGCTCGATGGCGTCACGCACCCGTGCGGCCGGCCACTGGCGCAGTTCTTCGAGGAAGCTCATGTCGAGGCTTCTCCGCGGAACAAGAAACCGGTCAACGGCGACGACGCCTCGGGGGCCGTACGTTCGGGGCCGAGACCGGCCAAGTGCGCCAAACGGCCCGCCTCCGTCGCGAGGGCGAATGCGCGGCCCATCGCGGCATGGTCGGCGGCGTCGGCAAGCGCGGTGTTCACGAGCACCGCGTCCGCGCCGAGTTCCATCGCCTCGGCGGCATGCGACGGCGCGCCCAAGCCTGCGTCGACCACGACGGGGATGTTCACCTGCTCGATGATGATCTTGATGAGGTCGCGCGTGCGCAACCCGCGATTTGTGCCAATGGGCGCGCCCAGCGGCATCACCGTCGCCGTGCCGATTTCTTCGAGCCGCTTCGCAAGGACCGGGTCCGCCTGAATGTATGGCAGCACAATAAACCCGTCCTTTACCAACGTCTCCGCCGCGCGCAACGTCTCGATCGGGTCCGGCAACAAATGACGCGGCTCCGGCGTCAGTTCGAGTTTGACCCACGGTTCGAGTCCCGCCGCACGCGCCAATTTCGCGAGACGCACCGCCTCGTCCGCCGTGCGCGCGCCGGAGGTGTTCGGCAACAGCAAATGCCGCGACCGGTCAATCACCGACAAAATGCTGCCCTCGGCAGGTTTCGACAAATCCGCGCGGCGCAACGCAACCGTCACGATCTCCGCGTCCGACGCGTCGAGGGTGGCCTTCAACGCCTGCGCGGACGGAAATTTCCCCGTGCCTACCATCAAGCGCGAGCGGAATGTCCGCCCGGCGATTGTCAATGCATCGTTCATGGCATCTCCTGTGAACACAAAGAGCGGAATTTCGGCGTTATGCCCCACTGCGCCTCTAGTCGCGCCACAACGGTGCGCAGCGGCACGTTTCCCGGCGCGGGCAGGCCATTGTGCGTAGACGCGGGCCATCGCCGTCGACGCTATGCACCAAGACCTCGCCATTGGGACGCGGTTTCCAATAACCGGTCAGATAGCGGATGACTTCCAGCGCTTCGAGACTGCCCAAGATGCCCGGCACTGCGCCCAGCACGCCAAGTTCGGCAGTCGTCGGCACGTTCTCCGGCGGCTCCGCAACAACGCATCGCAGGCACGCCGTCTGGCCCGGCGCGACAAACATGCCCTGCCCCGACATCGACAAAATGCCCGCCGTCGCGAACGGTTTGCGCAACACGAGGCACGTGTCGTTGATAAGATACTTCGTCGCAAAATTGTCGCTCGCCTCGACGACGACGTCATAGGCCGACAAGATGGCCTCGGCGTTTTCCGCCGTCAGGCGTTCCGGGATCGTCTGCAACGCGACGTCTGGATTCAGCGCGGCGATGCGTTCGGCGGCGGATTCCGTTTTGAGACGCCCGACGTCGGTCGTGCCGTGGAGAATCTGGCGTTGCAAATTCGACAGTTCGACGCGGTCGGAATCGACGATGCCCAACGCGCCCACCCCGGCAGCGGCCAAGTAGTACGCCACGGGACTTCCCAATCCGCCGGCGCCGACAAGACACACCCGCGCCTTGGCGAGCAACAGTTGTCCCTTTTCGCCAAATCCTGGCACCAGCACATTGCGCTGATACCGCGAACGATCAAACTCCGTCAACATGATTGGGATCGACTCCTCTTGGCTTCTTCGCACCCTCTGCCTGCGGACCTAAACACGCTGCAGGCGGAAAACATGCCGCGCCGTAACACGAGCAACCTGCGGCAAACGCCTCCTTCGCGATACGGAAGACGCGCCAAGAACGCTGCGGCCATTGTAGCAAAGCGCCTCCGGATCCCGCCAATGCGAGACGGGGCGGGCGCGTAGCTGATTCGATGGCGTTTTCCGGAGAGGGGGTATTTCCGTATTGCGTCCAAGGACCGTTTTCCCGCGAAAATGGCTATTGACATTCGGGCCTGAATGGTCCTTAATGTTCCTATGTGCCTGTAGGGCGAATCGATTGACGAAACGTTGGGGCGGGGGGAAAAGATCAATGGAAAAGCTGAGTTGCGCATTGAAAGCGCTGGGAGATCCATTGCGTCTTCGAATCTTGGAGCTGCTGCCCGACAGCGGCCAGTGCGAGGCCGTCTATAACGTATCGGAGTTGGCCCTTGAGTTGGGAATACCGCAACCCACCGTATCCCACCATCTGCGCATTCTGAAGGATGCCGGCATTGTGCGATCGCGAAAGCTGCACCGGGATGTGTACTACTGGATCGATCGCGAAACGGTCCATGGGCACGCGGCGCGACTGTTCCGCGAGGTCGTGCAAAAACAGCCGGCCGAGCACGCGATGCCCTGACGGGGGCGATCAAGACCCGTATAGGGATTCGTATTTGCGCGTGAGGTATGCCAGGAACGGTCCCGCGGAGGGGGGCTGTCCCGTCACGTCCTGAAGCAGCGCGACGGCGGTCTTTCTGCGCCCCACTTGATGAACGCGGATTCGCAGCCACTCGCGCAGCGGCCCGAAATCGCCTGCCTCGACAAAGGACCACAGCTCCGGGAGATCGCGCGACATCGCCTCGAACAACTGCGCCGCGTATAAATTTCCGAGCGCGTAGGTCGGGAAATAGCCCATGGAACCGTGCGCCCAGTGGATGTCCTGCAAGCACCCGCGCGCGTCGTCGGGCACATCGATGCCCAGATAGCGGCGCATTTTTTCATTCCAAGCGCCGGGCACGTCCGCGACGGCCAAGTCGCCTTCGATCAACGCGACTTCAATCTCGAACCGCAGCACGATATGCAGATTATACGTGCATTCATCGGCCTCGACGCGGATGAGCGAGGGCTGCACCCGGTTGATCGCCGCGTAGAACTGTTCCGGGGTTACGGCGTCGAGTTGTCCCGGAAAGGCCTGTCGGACGATCGGCGCGTAGCGTTTCCAGAACGGAAGGCTTTTGCCGATGATGTTTTCCCACATTCGCGATTGCGATTCGTGGATGCCGAGGGAGATGCCTTCGGCAAGGGTTGTGCGCCGGTCGTTTTCCAGGAATCCTTGCTCGTAGAGGGCGTGGCCGCCTTCGTGCATCGATCCTGTCAACGCGGAGAAGAGTTCGCGCGGGTTTGTGCGCGTCGTGATGCGGACATCGCAGAGATCGAAGTTGGTGGTGAACGGGTGCAGCGATCGGTCCTGACGCCCGGCGGAGAAATCGAAGCCCATGTCGCGCAGAACGCGGCACGTGAGTTTCCATTGCGCTTCTTCGTTCCATTCTTGTTCGAGCCACCCGGCATCGGGTTGGGGATTGTTCGCCGCGATGCGTCCGGCCAACGCCCCCTGCGCCGCGGCGAGGTCTGCCAACAACGGTCGCAACTGGGCCACGGTCATGCCGCGTTCGTACTCTTCCAAGAGCGCATCGTAAGGCGATCCCTCGTAACCCAGGTAGTCTGCTTTTTGCCGGGCCAGTTCCACCATCGTTTCGAGATGCGGGCGAAACGCCGCAAAATCCGACTGCGCCCGGGCGTGCGCCCATGCCTCGTATGCGGCGCTCTGGGCAGCGGCAAACGCGTGAACGAA
>JAKJDA010000314.1 GCA_022706165.1 Candidatus Hydrogenedentota bacterium
CCTGGCTATGTGACTTTTAATGCGATAGCCCTGCCCCATCGCGTTCCGGCCGCGTCGGCAAAAATGTTTCTCGAAAGCCCCCCTGCCGTCGCGTCAAGGCGTCCTAAATTCTGCTTTTGCCGATTTGAGAAAGCGCGATGCGAAGCTCGTCGCAGTCACGAAATCGCTTTTCGGGTTTTTTTTCGATCATGCGCATGATGATGTCGCTCAGGGCGGGGGGGCATTTGGCATTGACTTCTGCAGGGCGCAGGGGCGCGACGAGCAAGTGGCACTGGTAGAGTTTGGTAAGGCTGTCCACTTCGAAAGGCACCTTGCCGGCGAACAGCAAATACAGCGTGATGCCGAAGGAATAGATATCGCTTTGGGGCGTCGCTTTCTTCTTCTCGATGAGCTCGGGCGCCACATACATGGGCGTGACCTGTTCGTGGATGGCGTTATCGAACAACGCGAACAGGTGCGCGCGCGACAGGGAGTAATCGGTCAATTTGGCGATGCCCTGCCGCGTGAACAGGATGTTGGCGGGCTTGAGATCGTGATGCATGAAGCCTTGTTCATGAATGTACTGCAAGCCGTTGCAGATTTGCGCGGCGATCACGAGACGTTCCTGCAGATCCCATCGGCGGTTGGCGATGTACCATTTCAAGTCGGGGCCGTCTACGTATTCTTGAATGAGGCAAGGGCCGTCGTCGCCCTCGAGAAATTCGAACGTGCGCACCACATTGGGATGGTTGAATTGCCGGAAGCGCCCGACGCTTTTCGCAAAATCGCGCTGGTGCACGGCGTTCCGGAAAAAATTGCCGTGAAACAATTTGACCGCGACGACTTGCCCGGTGTTGGCGTCGATGCCGCGGTATACAGTTCCCGCGCCGCCGCGTCCGAGGATGCGGTCGATCCTGAAGTGATAGAGTTTGCTGCGGTCTGGCAGTTCAAATGTCATCGGCCCACCTCGCGCCGTTGCAATCGCGCCCGCGAAGCTACTGACTTACGTCCACCTCCGGCGCGTCCGCCCACAGCGCGTCAAGGTCGTAAAATTCGCGCGCTTCCCTGCGAAAGATATGAAACACCACGCTGCCATAGTCAAGCACGAGCCAGTTTCCGCTCAGCCCCCCCTCGGTATGCAACAGGCGCACGCCCGCCTCGCGCATGCCCTCGCGCACGGCGCTGTAGATAGCCTTGAGGTGCGGCTCGCTCGTCGCGCTGCACATCACGAAACTGTCCGCGATCACCGTGAGCCCGGCCTTGTGTTCGGCCGCCAACGTGGCGGCGCGCAGGGTGTGCGGCAGAAAATCGGGCTCTTGACTCGGACTCTTCTTGACTAGCTTTGCCACAAAAACTCCCTTACGCGCCCAATTCCTTGCGCAAAATCTCGTTCACCAACTGTGGATTGCCGCGGCCTTTGGTGGCCTTCATCATTTGTCCGACGAGGAACCCCATCGCCTGTTTCTTGCCCGCTTCGAAATCGGCGACAGGGCCTGGGTTCGCGGCGATGACGTGCCGCGCGATCTCGGCGAGGGCGTCGGGGTCGCTGATCTGCACGTTGCCGCTCGCTTCGACCAAGGCCTTCGCGCCTTTGCCGGTCGAGAACATTTCCGGCAGCATGTCCTTCGCGATTTTGCCGCTGATCGTGCCGTTTTCGATGAGACCGATCATCTCCGCGAGCGACTCCGGCGTGACCGGGCAGTCGCTGATCTCGTGTTTTGCCTCGACCAACATCGCTTGCAGATCGACCATGATCCAGTTCGCGGCGGGTTTCGCCGTGGCGCCAGCCTTCACGGTCGCCTCGTAGTAATCGGCCATCGCGCGGGTCGACGTCAGCACGCGCGCATCGTAGTCGCTGAGTCCGTACTGCTCGACGAACCGCGCGCAACGCGCCTGCGGCAATTCGGGCAAGGACTCGCGAATGCGCGTCTCCCATGCATCGTCCACCGACAAAGGCACGAGGTCCGGCTCGGGGAAATAACGATAGTCGTGGGCCGATTCCTTCGTGCGCTGCGCGAAGGTCACGCCACGGTCGGCGTCCCACCCACGGGTCTCTTGCACGATGGTGCCGCCTTCGGACAGTACCTGCTTTTGGCGTGCAATTTCGAAGTCGATGGCCTTCTGTGTGCCGCTGAACGAGGCTACGTTCTTGACCTCGGTCTTCACGCCAAATTTTTCCTGACCGACGGGCCGAATGCTGATGTTGGCTTCGGCGCGCAGCGAGCCTTCTTCCATGTTGCAGTCGCTGACGCCCAGGTATTGCAGAATCTGCTTCAGCGCCGTCAGGTACGCGAAGGCTTCCTCCGCGCTACGAATGTCCGGCTCGGTGACCATCTCCACCAACGGCACGCCGCAGCGGTTAAAGTCCACGCCGCTGTCGCCGCCGCCGATGGTGTGCGTGTTGCGCGCGGTATCTTCTTCGAGGTGCGCGCGCGTGATGCCGATGCGTTTGGTCGTTCCGTTCACGGGAATTTCGAGCGACCCCTCGTAACACAGCGGCAAGTCGTACTGGCTGATCTGGTAGTTCTTCGCAAGGTCGGGATAGAAATAATTCTTGCGGTCCATCTTCGACCAGCGCGATATCTTGCAGTTCAGCGCGAGGCCCGCCGCGATGGACATGTCGACGGCAGCTTTGTTAATGACCGGCAGCACGCCCGGCATGCCCAGGCACACGGGGCAGACATTGGTGTTCGACGGGGCGTGGAAGTTCGTGCTGCACCCACAGAAGACCTTCGACTTCGTGGCCAGCTCCACGTGCACTTCCATCCCGATGACTGCTTCGTAATCCATTGCGCATCCCTAATCGATTTAAGATTCACCACAAAGGCACAAAGGACACAGAGAAAGCACAGAGAAGACACTACAGAGAAGTTAAACCACAGATACACACAGATGGACACGGATAAGAGCCATAAAACCCTTCGCGACTCTGCGTCTTTGCGTTAAATCCTTCTCTTTTCTTTGTGTCTTTGTTCCTTTGTGTTAAAATCTTCTCTTCTTCTCTCTCACGCCACCGGCGCGGCGCCCATCTCGAAACCGCGGTGCTTCTCATACGTGTAGGCCGTGCGCAGCAGCGTTTCCTCGTCGAACGGCTTCCCGAGCAACTGCAATCCCGCCGGCAGTTTCGCGTCCGTCAATCCGCAGGGGACTGACATGCCCGGCATGCCCGCGAGGTTCAACGAGATCGTGTAGATGTCGCTCAGGTACATCTCCAACGGGTCGTCCGTCTTCGCGCCGACCTCGAAGGCCGCCGTCGGCGAAGTCGGCCCGGCGATCACGTCGCACTGCTCGAAGGCCTGTTGGTAATCGCGACGGATTAGCGTGCGCACCTTCTGGGCCTTCAAATAATACGCATCGTAATAGCCGCTCGACAGCACGTACGTGCCCAGCATGATGCGGCGTTTCACCTCCGGCCCGAAGCCGTCGGTCTTGGACAGGTGATAGAGGTCGTGCGTGTTCGCCGCCTGCGGCGAACGGTAGCCGTAGCGGACGCCGTCAAAGCGTGCGAGGTTCGCGCTGGCCTCGGCGGTGCAGATGATGTAGTAGACCGCGATGGCGTACTTCGAATGCGGCAGCGAGACCTCGACGATCTTCGCCCCGCGCGATTCGAGCACCTTCACCGCCGCCTCGATCTTCTCGCGCATCTCGGCGTTGAGTGCGTCCGTGAAGAACTCCTTCGGCAACCCGACGCGCAGCCCGGTGACATCGTCGCGCAGGGCCTTCGTGAAGTCCGGCACGGCGATGGCCGCCGAGGTCGAATCGTGCCGGTCATGGCCGCAGATCGCGTTGAGCACGAGGGCCATGTCCTCGGCGTCTTTCGAGAATGGGCCGATCTGATCGAGCGACGACGCAAAGGCCACCAGCCCGAACCGCGATACGCGCCCATACGTCGGCTTCATGCCGAGACACCCGCACAACGCCGCCGGCTGCCGAATCGAGCCGCCCGTGTCGCTGCCGAGCGAATA
>JAKJDA010000315.1:0-3566 GCA_022706165.1 Candidatus Hydrogenedentota bacterium
CGGGATACGGATGGTACGCGCCTGTTCGGCGATATAACGCGAAATGGACTGGCGTATCCACCAGGTGGCGTAGGTGCTGAACTTGTAGCCGCGGCGGTACTCGAACTTGTCGACCGCTTTCATGAGGCCGATGTTGCCTTCCTGGATGAGGTCGAGGAACGACATGCCGCGGTTGGTGTATTTCTTGCCGATGCTGACCACGAGGCGCAGGTTGGCTTCCACCAGCTCCATCTTGGCTTTGTAGACCTTTTCTTCCTTGTCGCGAATGGTGTCGATGAGGACCGTGATCGCGTCGGCGCCGAGTTTGGCGTCGGATTCGATCTGGTCGATTTTGCGCTGGGCGAGCAGCAGGCGGCGTTCGGCATCGAAGATGAGGTCGCGGTCGACGCCGAGTTTCTTGGCGCTGGAGGGGGTCCGGCGGAGTTTGACGGCCATCTCATGGATCTGCGCCGACTCGAATCCGACTTCGCGTTCGATACGGTCGATTTCGTCGCGCGCGGAGGCGATGCGCCGCTTGAGGCTCTTGATCTTGCGGGCGATCTTCATCATCTCTTTGGTCTTGAGTTTGAGCACCCTGATGACGTCGATCTGGCGCTTGCGCGCGGTGGCAATTCTGGCTTCGATGTTCTGGATGCTTTTGCCGGAGAGGCTGGAGCGGCGGAGGCGTTTGTCCTGCTGCTCGATTTCGGCGTCAGCCTCAGCGATCTGCTCCATGAGTTTGGGCAGCTGGTTGATGACCTCATGCTGGTGTTTGGGGAGCTCGATGTCGGTGATCTGGGCAAAATCCAGTTTGCCGGCGAGGATGCGGGCGGCGATCATGCCCACTTCTTTCATGGTATAGGGGGTATGGTGCAGCACGTCGATGAGTTCGAGCTCGGCCTCCTCGATGCGTTTGGCAATGGCGACTTCCTGGTCCTTGGTCAGGAGGGGCACGCGGCCCATCTCGCGCAGGTACATGCGGACAGGGTCGTCGGCGCGTTCGAGGCGGGTCTGGGCGGCTTCGCGCCGCGCCTGGGCGCGCCGCAGTTGTTTTTCCCGCTGCTGCTGCTTTTTCTGCGACTCGGTATCGACGCGGAACTCGTCAACGATATCGATGTCCATGCCGCTGAGCATGACCATCATCTCGTCGATGTCCTCGGCTGTGGCGCCTTCGGGCATGACCTCGTTCAGGTCGTCGTAGGTGAGTTTGCCCTTCTTTTCCCTGGCCAGGTCCAGGGCTTTCTGTTTTCTGTTTCCGTCAAGTTTGGTCTGTTTCTTGCTGCTGCTGATAGGCATTGTGTGCTCAACTCCAAAACGCTTCAGCCGATTCCACGGTTGTCTGGGACTACTGAAAAATCTCAGGCGCTGCGGAAGCCTATGCGGCTCCGAGCTCCTGTATCCTCTTATCTATGCTTACCTTCTTCTGAAGCAATTCCATAACCTGCGTGCTGTCTTTTTCGCGCTCGGCCGCGCGGATGGCTTCCTGCAGTTTCGCCGATTCTTCCGCCAGGACATCGCGCTGGAGCCGGGCGAGTCGTTTTTCGACGAGGACCTCCGCGCGGACGCCATCGGGCGGGGTCTGGCTGGTCGCCGCCGTGTACAACTGGCGTGCGGTATCGTCCTCGAACTCGTGCACCGTTCCCGGATCGGGCGCATCGAGCGCCCGCGTAAGCGCTTCGAGAAACGGGGTTTGAGGCAGCATCAGGGTTTCCAGAGCCTGCCGGACCTTTTCGCGCAGGGCGGCGTCGTTCAGCATGGCCGCGAGGAAGTCGCAATCGTCGGCGTTGACCTTGGGGATTTCCGTCTCGTGGATCGCGGTACGCTGGGCCCGCTGTATCGTCTGGCGCGCGGTTCGTTGGTATTCGCTGCGGGTCTTCCATTCATCGATATGCAGGGCCTGCGCCATGCGTTTGAGGTATTCCTCGCGGCGCAGCTCGTCATCCAGATGGGTCAGTATGGCAAAGAGCTCCCGTGCTACCGAGGTTCGGCCTTCGATGGTTTCCAGGCGTCCATGGCTCATCTCGACGTAAAACGTGACAAAATCAGGCGCGGAGGCCACCCGCTGCGCAAACGCATCGGCGCCGTTGGCCTGAATGAAGTCATCGGGATCCTGACCGTCCGGCAACGAAAGCGCCCTGACGGTCAGCCCGGCTGCCGTAAGAATGCTAACACCCCGGATCGCCGCCTGAATTCCGGCGGTGTCGCCGTCGTAAACGATTACGACTTCAGGCACATAGCGCCGGAGAAGCCGGGCCTGGTCGATGGTCAGAGCGGTGCCGCAAGTGGCCACGACGTTTTCGATGCCCACATCAAACGGTCGAAGGAGGTCGAAATAACCTTCGACCAGAATGGCGCGTTTCTCTCGCCGCATGGTGTCGCGGGCTTCGTACAGGCCGTACAGCACGCGGCTCTTCTTGTACAGGTCGTTTTCGGGCGTATTGATGTACTTGGCCGGCGAGTCGCCGCTCAGATCCCGGCCGCCAAACGCGACCACGCGGCCGGAGGTGTCGCGAATCGGCACCATGAGCCGGTCGCGGAAGAAGTCGTAGCACGACCCGCGGTCGCTGCGACGGACCAGTCCGGACGCTTCCAGGAGGCGTTCATCGAAGCCCTTGAGCCGGGCGGCGTCCGTGAACGCGCTCCACGGCTCGCCCGCGTAGCCCAGGCCGAAGCGCTCGACGGTGGCGGGCGAGAGCTTGCGCGTGTTCAGATACCGCTGGCCCTTTCCGCCCTTGAGCGGGTCGCGGAGGGTCGCGGTGAAAAACGTCGCGGCAAAGGCATTCACCTCCAGGAGACGGGCACGGTGTTTGTCCTGTCCGCTTTCGTTCGCGGACATGGCCGGCAGGCGAATGCCGGCGTCGTCGGCGAGGCGTCGCAGGGCTTCGACAAAACTCAACCCGTCAAACTCGCAGAGAAACGAGATGGCATCGCCGCCCTTTCCGCAGCCGAAGCAGTGATAGGTCTGGCGGTCGCGGCTCACCGTGAACGACGGGGTCTTTTCGTGGTGAAACGGGCACAACGCGACAAACCGGCCTCCGCTGGCCGGTTTGAGTTCGATCGCACGGCTCACCACGTCCACAATTTCGGTGGCTCGCAGCACTTCGTTGATGATTTCTTTATTGTATGTGGCCAAGGGCTGAATGAGGGTGCGCTACGCGAAATCCTGGTTCGGCGACATCCGGAACAACGCAACACGCCATTCTCTTCACGGTACACGGCCCCGCACACCCCATTATTCCGGCCGAGACCCGCGAAACGATGGCCCGAATCGCTGGAAACTTCTGCAATCGCTTAAGTTGCAGGCTCAAAGAGACAGAAAGGCCTTTCACCATATGTAAACTATTTTCGAACACGTACCACATTGAGAAAAAGGCGACTGGGTTCGACAAGGCAGACTCTGGCGCTGCCCTGTCAAATCGGCGAAAATGTACCACAATTCATGCGCGTTGTCAAATGCTGGGGCAACTGGCATGGCCAGGATAGACAGGAAACGGCGTTTGGCGTTGCTTACCGGTACATGCTCTATCTGCCATCGCGGTCCCGGCCGGCACTCGCCACCTGCGACAATCCCACGAGGAAGGAAGATT
>JAKJDA010000315.1:3598-3939 GCA_022706165.1 Candidatus Hydrogenedentota bacterium
AGGTGTTCGCGCGCATATCCTTGGGGCACGTGACGCCAGTCTGGCGCGTACTGCACGGAAGGAAACCTGATGCAAGCTGAAATTGTCATGATAGGGACGGAATTGCTCCTGGGCCAGATCGTGGACACCAACGCCACGTTTATGGGGCAGGTGCTTGCCGAGAACGGGATCAACCTCTACCAGAAGACGACGGTGGGCGACAACCGGGAGCGGATCAACCGCGCGCTGGAAACGGCGCTTGCCCGGGCGGACGTGGTGCTGACGTCCGGAGGGCTGGGGCCGACGGAGGACGACATCACGCGGGAGTTCATCGCGGAGGTGTTTGGGCGGCCGCTGGAACT
>JAKJDA010000316.1:0-3519 GCA_022706165.1 Candidatus Hydrogenedentota bacterium
GTAGTTTTCGCCGGTGATTTTTCCGTCGGCGAGCGTCACGCCCAACCAATCGCCGAACTCTTGCGCGGCATGGTCGCCGCTGACGATGAGGCGCCCCCCATTTTCGACGTACGCCCGCAATGCCTCGCGAACCGTCTCGGGCAATCCCTTTTGCTCCGGGACCACGACGATCGGGTACTGGGCGATGCGTTCGAGCAGCATGTCCTCATTGAGAATGTCGACCGAATAGCCGTTCTCGAGCAGGCCATGCACGGCGCCTTCCATGGGAATGTTCGCGCCGCCGGGGTTGAAGAGCGGGTCGCAGTGCGCGTAGTAGAAACTGCGGCTATGCAGCACGGCGACCTGGGGAACCGTCTCGGACTGAAAGCAATAGTCCTTGCGTTGACGACAGAACTGCGCCACTTGGGCAAGCACGTCCTGATGCCACGCGGTCAGCCGTCCGGTGCGTTGCGGCACGTTGTAGACAAACACGCCGCCGCCTTGCGCAAGGGCCACGGCCACTTCCTGGCACAAGTGCGGCACTGGCTTGAGGGTCCACCCCAAATGGAACGCCGGCCAGTTGGGATCCGTCTTGAGGAAGGCCCACGCCATCAGGTTCCACGGTTTGCCGTGAGCCGAGAAAACGCGCGACTCGGCGCAGGCGCGTTCGGAACCGAACGACGGATCGAAATCGCCGCTGAGGTAGTCCACCGGCGCCGTGATTGGTTCCGGCTGGCGCACGCTGTACATCCAGTTGCTGCACACGGCGACATCCGGTTTGGCCTTATGCACCGCCTCCGCGTAGGCGCGCACGTGTTCGACAAACAGGTCGCGCTGGAAGGACAGCCATTCCGCCCAATGCGGGTCGCCCGCCTTCTTGGGAATGTCCGTGATGCCCGTGCGTTTGGCAAATTCCCGTTTGCAGCCCTCCGTCCACGATGGCGGGCTGGCCCAGCATTCGCCGTCAACCCACACGCCATCGAGATCATACTCGGTAAGGACCTCGATGAGTTGCGGGATCATGAGGTCGCGCGTGTAGGCGCTCATTCGGTCGGTGGCGTTGGGGTTTGGGGCGCCTTCCGCGTCGACCATGGCCCACTCGGGGTGCACCTCGATCGCGCGCGAATCCCATACGCCGGAGTAATGGATGGACAACGGAATGCCCATGTCCTTCGTGACCTTGCGATACACCTTGAGGGAGTCGTTCACGATGCCCGGCGACGGCGATCCGACCTTTGTCGGGTAGCCTGTGTAGCCTGGATGCCCTTTGCAGTCGTATTGGACATAATCGGGCTTCACCTTTTCGAGCTGCTCGCGAATGTGCTCGTACGTCACTTCGCGCCCGAGTTCGGTGTCGCCCGCGGTGGGATGCAGATCGTAATGAAGCCCAAAAAACGCGTTGTCCGACCATTTCACCGCGCGTTTCTCATCCGCCGCCAAGGTCAATGCCATAATCGCCGCCCAGATCATCGTTTTCCTTGCCTCCCGCATTCCAATTCATGAAGCGCCATAGAGAACGCATTGTATGTTTCCGCGCCGAAAAGCACAAAACGCACTCGTTCGATCTCCAGGCGCTTCTCCAAAAACTGCGCAACGGCGGTCACGGCGATTCGGGCGGCGTCGGGAATAGGGTACCCATACACGCCGCAACTGATCGCGGGAAACGCAATCGTCTTGAGGCCGCGTTCGGCGGCGATCTCGAGGCTGCGCCGGTAGCACGAAGCCAGCAGTTCCGGCTCGCCGTGGCGCCCGTTGCGATAGATAGGGCCAACGGCGTGAATGACGTAGCGCGCCGGCAGATTTCCGCCGCCGGTGATCTTCGCGTCCCCCGTAGTGCACCCGCCGAGCGTGCGGCACTCCGCCAGAATGGCCGGGCCGCCTGCCCTGTGGATGGCTCCGTCCACGCCGCCGCCGCCCAAAAGACTCGAGTTGGCCGCATTGACGATGGCGTCGACTTCTTGTGTGGTGATATTCCCTTGGATGGTCTCTATGCGCGACAAGACATGGGCATCCACCCCGTTCCTCCTTTGGCTTTTGGGATCAACAACGAGGCGGGGTCAGGCGTTTCAGCCCTACGCTGTCTTCAAGCTCCTGCTCCACTTCCGCCACGTTCGGGGCATTGTACACAACCATGTTGTGCAGATGCTCGAGGTGTTCCGTCGCGATGCTCGTGAATTCAACGGCAAGCCCGCCGTCATCGACACGCGCCACGACGCCCATCACAGCCAAGGGAGAAAAGGCTTCGTCGTCATTCAAAAGCAAAGCGACCTCGCATTCGGTCCCCTTGGGCAGGCGCGACTCGGAAACGACATACACGCCGTTCATGCTGAGGTTTTCCACGCTTCCATGAACGATGACGCCCTGGCGCGTTTTCAACCTTGCCCGCACATGGACCCGGATGCGCGTGAATCCGCGAACGTTCGTTCCTCTGTCCATCGCATCCCTCGCTTTCACCCGCTCTCGCGCGCACCACACTCCTCCCTCTCCAGTCTACGCTCCTTCTCAAAAAACGGCAACAAGCGCCACGGTCAGGACGATCGCACGCAATAAGCGAGCGATGGCGCATTTTTTAGCCCCGGTCTCTGTGCCGCGCTACAAAGAGGAGAACTCTGAGGGGAATGGAATCGCCTGTGCCTTCGAGAAGAGTCCGCCCAACTCCAGTTTTTGACGCGCACCCCCTAAAACTATATATTGCGTACACGCGCCCCCTTGGTGTACTCTATCTTGTAGCTGAAGACGGTGAAACGCAAAAACAGAGGGCAGGGTCATGCGTCGAATAGCGAGCAGGGCGGTGATGGCAGGGATGTTGGCGATGGCGGCGCTTTGGCTGTGCGGATGCGCCCACAGCCGGGGATTGCATGCGACCAAGGAACGCGAGATGACCTTGGGGCTCGTGCAGAGATACGTCCACGAAGGCATGTCGGCGGTCGAAGTGATCGAAGCCCTCGGCTCGCCCAACATGGTGCGGCGCGATTCCGAAGGACGCGAGTCCTGGGTCTACGACAAGGTCGCCACCGAAACCTCGCATTCGGAAAGCGATACGGGCGTGAGCGGGCAGGTGAGCGGGACCGGTGTGGCGCAGAATTCGCTTTTGCTGGGCGCCATCGGCGGTCGCCATAACCGCAGTTCCGGGGCCACCGCCACCACCCAAAAAACCCTTACCGTGATCATCAAATTCGACAAAAACGGCCAGGTCGAAACGTATTCCTACCATACCAGCACGTTCTGACGCGCGAAAGGGGTCGCAATGAATACACGCGCCGCATGGGGCATCCTTGCCGTTCTGATCCTCACGCTCGGCGGATGCGCCACCGAGAAAAAACCGCTTCGAGCGCCCTCACAACTCGATATTCGAGGCATTCAATCACGGGAATACGACACGCACGACGTCGCCCTGGTGATGAAAGCGGTCCTGAACGTGCTTCAGGACATGGGGTACATCGTGAGCACGGCCGACGAAAAACTCGGCCTGCTCACCGCAAGCAAGTGGACCGACATCGAGCACTCCAAGCAGACCATCAAGGAAGCCAAAAAACAGAT
>JAKJDA010000316.1:3529-3904 GCA_022706165.1 Candidatus Hydrogenedentota bacterium
CCGCCAATATCAGCGCCTTGGGCAAACAATGCCGCGTCCGCGTAAACTTTCAACAGCGCACGCTCGATGCCACGGGCGCAACCCTCAGCGCAAGCCCCATCGTCGACGCACGGTTCTACCAAACCTTTTTCAGTCAAGTCGATAAAGGCATATATCTGCAACGGGAGGGGATATAGCCCCCCCCTGCCGGGATGCGCTGGAGACCAGGACCCCATGCGTCCCCTTCGGTCAATCGCATTTCCTCACCGGCCCGCATCGGGAGCGCTTGGGCTGAAAGGTCAGGGTCGGGTTGTAGGCGATTTTATGTTGAGTTATATAATCATATATGCAATAATTGTCGGCATTTCAGGGCAACCTGTGTGTGCAGCAGTAGGC
>JAKJDA010000317.1 GCA_022706165.1 Candidatus Hydrogenedentota bacterium
GCCCAATCGTCCCGCCCCCCAATCCTCCAAGCTCATTCGGGACATCATCCGCGATTTGTGGCGCTTCCAAGGCGTGATCATCGCCGATAACGCCACGCCGCAAACCGCTGCGGAGGCGCTCGCCGCCGGATGCGACGCCGTCCTATGCCTGGACCCAAGCGCCGCGACAATACGCGAGGTATGTCAAGCCATCGAAGACAACGCCCGGGCCAACGCCGCATTGCGCATAAATCTGGCCGACAGCGCCGCCCGCTTGGATGCGTGGCCGACGTGGCTAAACCATCCAACCACCCCCGAAAGGGCCCCGTTGCCGCTATTGCAACAGATGGTCGACAGCGCCGCAACCGCCGCGCCGGCAACCGCTTCCTCGGCTCCGGAGCCGTCCGAGGAAACACAAACCGCCCCCGCCGCGTCTGCGGAAACCGCCGCGTACATCGTCCAAAAAGGCGATTCGATCTCACGTATCGCCGCCAAACACGGCGTGAGCGCACGTCACCTGATGGCCTGGAATCATCTCGACGACGGAGCCATACGGCCCGGACAGACCCTGATTGTCCAGCGTCCTGCAGCCCCCGGCTCCACTGCCGCCGGATCGGTCGCCATCGAAGAGTCCGCCCCGCCCGAGCCCACGGAGACATCCGCCCCCGCACCCGTCGAATCCGTCGCCGAACCGCCTCCTCCCCTTCCCGCGGAAAGTCCGACGGCGCCCGAAGAAAAATCCGCTCCGGAGCCGGAGGCGCCCGCTCCGGCCGCCGCTCCGGCCGCCGCGCCGGCCGCCGCCCCCCCCTCCGCGTCGGCCACGCCGGAACCGACGGCTTCATCCGAAACAACCGTCTCCGAGCCTGCTCCTGCCGCGCCGCCCGCGCCGAAAGAGCCTGCCCCAAACAAAGCGAAAGCCGAAGCGCCGCAGCCCCCCAATACGACCGTTGTGCGGCACAAAGTCGAGGAAGGCGAAACGTTGTGGCGCATCGCCCGCAAATACGGCGTAGCGCCCGACGCGTTGCGCACATGGAACAACATGAACAGCGATATCGTCAAGGTTGGTCAAACCCTGAAAATTTACGCTACCAAGGACGATGCCGCGCCGGAAAGCGCGAAGTCGAACGAAGAAAACAGCGTTCCTCCGAACTCCGAGCGCGTGGAACACGTCATCGAGCGCGGCGAAACGATCGACGCCATCGCGCACCGCTATGGCGTGCGCCGAAAAGAAATCGCCATGTGGAATCGCCTTGAAAACGACTCGATCAAATTCGGACGGAAACTTGTCATCTACCTTCCGAAATCTACCGATCCTGACGCGGTTGCGGAATCCCTGGAAGAATGACGCATCCATCGCGCGCAGGGGCGCTCGGTCGGCGCAGACGCATGGATCGCAGCAAAAAATGCGGCGGACAACCCTGAAAGGCGGCCCTATGGAGCGCGTAGCGCAAATAATCCTTCGACGAAACACCACGGGCGTCGACTGGGAAGAAGTCGCCCGGTTGTTCGACGCCGTGGGGTGGTCCCGACGCGATCCGGACCGGTTGGCGCGGGCCTTTGCGCGCAGTCTTCATGTCCGCTTCGCCTTTCACGACAACGAACTCGCCGGGTTCGCCCGGGCGGTCTCGGACGGCGAATACTACGCGACCCTTCACGACATCGTTGTGGCGCCGAGGTTTCAAGGGCAAGGCATTGGGCGCCGGCTCGTCGAGAGCATCTTGGAAAACTGCCAGGGACATCATTTCGTCACCGCCACCGCCGCGCCCGGGCGGGAAGGATTCTACGCCTCGCTGGGATTCAGCAAACAGAAAACCGCCTGGACGCTCATGGACGACTCGGACTCCCCTGCCGCGTCCGCCTACATCGAATAGCCTCGCTGCATCCTCCAAACGGGCGGCGGGAAGGAAGATCGCTCGTTCATTTTCCAATGCAGAACTGCGCAAAAATGCGATCCAGAATTTCTTCGGAGGTGGTCTCGCCGGTAATTTCGCCCAATGCGGCAATCGCCTCTCGAAGATCGAGACTGAGAAATTCGGGGCTGGCGTCATAGTGAGCCAGGAGGCGGTCTAGCGCATCGGCGGCGCGGCGCAGACTGTCGCGTTGATGCGCGCGGGTGATGAGGGCTTGTTCGGGGGTGACGGCGTTCGCCCCGAGCAAGAGTTGAGCGATTGCCTCCTCGAGCGCGACGATCCCCTCGCCGGTAACAGAGGAAACGGCGCATACGGTCTTGAACCGTCCCAGCCAATCCGCCTGAAACGCGCGCGCATGCGGCAGATCGATCTTGTTGACGACGGCAATGCTGGGCGCGTCCAAGGCGAGCGCATCCTCGGCCAAAACCGCGTTCTCCGGGCCGTCCGACTCGGAACCGTCCACAACCAACAGCACGGCCTCGGCCTGTCCCATCGCCGCGCGCGCCGCCCGAACGCCAGCTTGCTCGGCCTCGTCGCGAGCATGGCGCAGTCCCGCCGTGTCAGCCAGGCGCACAGGAACGCCCCCGACAACGCACGTTTCTTCGAGCAGGTCGCGAGTGGTGCCGGGCTGTGCGGTGACAATGGCGCGCGCTTCGCGCAACATCGCGTTGAACAGACTCGATTTCCCCGCATTCGGGCGCCCCACAATGGCGATGCGCGCACCTTCACGATAGCGACGGCCCGACTCGGCAGTGCGCAGGAGTTCGATCATGTGTTCGTGCGCGCCTTCCAGACGTATGCGCAGGGTCTCGTTCACGAGTTCAGGCAGGTCTTCGTCGGGAAAATCGATGGAGGCTTCCACGTGCGCCAAGGCCCCAACGAGGGTTTCGTTGAGCGCGCGTATCTCGCGTGACAGACGGCCCGACGCGGCCGTCGAGGCGGCGCGCAAGGCGGCTTGGCTCTGCGCCCGAATGCGGTCGATGACCGCCTCGGCCTGAACGAGGTCGATACGCCCATTCAAGAAGGCGCGCAGAGTGAATTCGCCCGGACGGGCCAAGCGGGCGCCCTGCGCCAGCACGCTTTCCAAGATCGCCTGAAGAGGCGCGGCCCCGCCGTGTCCGTTGATCTCGATGACGTCCTCGCCGGTGTAACTGTGCGGCGCGCGCATGACGTGCACCAGGACTTCGTCGAGAATTCCGGCGGCGGCGCGCACTTCGCCATGAAAAACGCGGCCGGGACTCGTGCGAATGTCCCGGCCTGTCGTGGATACGAATATCGCGTGCGTCATGCGGATGGCTTCGGGCCCGCTCACCCGCACGATGCCAATGCCGCCTTCGCCCGGAGGCGTCGACACGGCAACGATGGTGTCTTCAGGATTCCTCGGACTCACGGCTCATTGGCGCCGCGGCGGCATCTTCCGGGCGTTGCTCCTGATCGTCGGGCCGACGCAATGGCCGACGTCGTCCGCCGCGCCGCGATCCGCCGCGCCCCCGTTCACCCGATTCGCCCTCGGCAGACGACTCCCTCGGCGCAATGATGACCGTCCGCTCGGCGGCTTCGCCGACGCTGTAGGTCTTCACGTCCGGGTCGTCCTGCAAGGTCATATGAATGATGCGACGTTCCTGCGGACTCAACGGCCGGAGCCGCAACTTGCGTCCGCTCTCGCGAACGCGCGCCGCCATGTCGCGCGCCATTTCCTCCAAACTTGTCCGCCGCCGTTCAATGTACCCCTCGATATCGATCACGATGCGATCGCTGTCCTCGGGCTGATCGGCCGTGTGGACCATCCGGTTGATGAGATACTGCATCGCGGCAAGGTTGCGTCCCTTGCGCCCGATGAGAATGGCCGAATCCGGCGACTCGACCGTAAGGCACAGACCGGCGTCCTCGGTCTGGGTAGCCGTCACTTTCGCCTCGATGTTCATCTTCTGAATCATCTGCTCCAACAGCGAAACGGCTTCCAAAACGCGCGCCTCGGAAAGCGGCTCGCGGGGAGCCTTCGGTTCCGT
>JAKJDA010000318.1 GCA_022706165.1 Candidatus Hydrogenedentota bacterium
CCCGCCGGTCTCGCCCGCTTGAATCATGGCAATGTAGACTTTGGGGAAGGTTCTCGGATGTTTGGCCATCGCGGCGGCCAATGGCATGCCGTCCACGACGGAATCATGGATGGCCTTCCACTGCGCCTTGGCGGCGGGCAGGGTCGCTTCGCGATGGAGAATGCTCAAAGACCGGCTGAGCGATACGCCGGCCGCAAGCAGACTGGACAATTGCCGGGTGAATTCCTCCACCACGCGATGCGGAAGCCTCTTGTCTCTATCGGGCCGCGCCCAGAGGCCATGCACTCGCGTTCCCGTCGAAACCGCGGAATCCGTGACGGCGATAGGGCGAAGCCCTTCACTCTCCAGCAGGCGCAGGGCTTCCTCGCGACCGGCCGCCTGCAAACGGCCCTCGACGATTGCGCCGTCGTGGCGCACCGCTCGGTAGTGCATGGACACAGCGCGCTATCGCTCCCTTTTCCTATCTATGCTCCATCAACCTGCTTCGTCAAACGATTGATTTTTTGAAACGCGCAACACCTCATCCACCGTCGTAGCGCCTTCACGCACCAGCCGCCAACCGTCTTCGGCAAGAAGCCGCATTCCCTGGCGCCGGGCAGTTTCGCGTATGGACACCGAAGAACACTGTCCCAGAATCAACTGCCGAATCTCATCGGTCATGAGCATCTGCTCAAAGATGGCGCGACGTCCTTGAAACCCCGTATGGCGACACCGCTCGCAGCCCATCGCGCGAAAAAGGGAAACGCCCTCGGGCAACTCGATCTGGCGCGCAAGGGCATGCGCCGTAGCCGATCGATCCACCTCCTTGCAATGGGCGCACAAAACACGCACCAGACGCTGCGCCATGCACGCCTCCAACGAGGAAGCGACCAGATAGGGCTCCACGCCCATGTCCACCAGTCGGGTCACGGCGCCGGGCGCGTCGTTTGTGTGCAGCGTCGAAAAAACGAGATGGCCCGTCAGCGACGCCTGGACGGCGATCTGGGCGGTTTCGGCGTCGCGGATTTCGCCAATGAGGATGACATCGGGATCGTGGCGCAATATGGAACGCAAGCCTCGGGCGAACGTCAGACCGGCTTTTTCGGACACCTGAATTTGGTTGATCCCGCGTATGTGATACTCGACCGGATCCTCGATGGTCACGATCTTGCGCGAACTGTCGTTGATCTGATTCAACGCAGCGTAGAGGGTCGTCGTTTTGCCGCTTCCCGTAGGCCCCGTGACAAGGATAATCCCGTGCGGCACGCCCAGGAGCCGTTCAAAGAGCCGCTGCTCGCGCGGCCCCATTTTCAAGCGCGTCAAGCCCTCCAAGGCGGCGTCTTGCTGCAGCAATCGCAACACGGCCGCCTCGCCGTGCAACATCGGAATGAGCGAAACGCGCACGTCCACTTCCTTGTCCTTCAGCCGGACCTTGATGCGTCCATCCTGCGGAAGCCGTTTCTCGGCGATGTCCAGGCGGCTCAAAATTTTGATGCGCGACACAATCGCCGGCTGGTACCGCTTGAGTTGAGCCGGCATCGGCACATCCTGGAGCACGCCATCAATCCGATACCGGATGCGCAACTCATCCTCGAAAGGCTCGAGGTGGATGTCCGTGGCGCGAAACGCGATGGCGTCGGTCAATACCTGATTGACGAACCGGATGATCGACGCATCCTCGGCGGCCTCCGCCAAATCCACGTCCTCTTCGTCTCCGTCCTCCAGCACCTGAATGGGCGATCGCTCCTCGATCGTGTCCAGCGTATCCGCTCCCACCCCCAAATGCTTCTTCAGTTCGCGGCGGATCGCCTCGCGCGGCGCCAACACCGGCTTGAACCGGACGCCTGTCAAGGCCTTGAGCATATCCAGGCCTTCCGTCGCGAAAAGATGGCTCAAGGCAATCTCGATCGCCCCTTCCGCCCGGCGAAGCGGCAGAAGCTCCTGCTTCAGAAGCACCCGGGCGGGAAAAAGGGACAATACCTCCCGGTCCGGCTCAAGTCCCTCCAGGTCCGTATAAGCGATATCATACTCGCGGGCTAGCCAGCGCAGCACCGAACTCTCGGTCTGCGCCGCATCCGTCCCGCGATCCTGAACCTGTTGTTTCAAGCACGCGGCGTCTCCCGCGGAAATCTGACGGGAAGCCACCATGTCATCCAGCAATTCGCTCATCATGCGTGCGACTTTCACACCGTTCCAAACGCTTCATCAACGCGCAACCCGCCCGGAAAAAACGGCGAGATGCGCTCCGCGTTGCGCCGCGAAAAAATGCAGACGGCGCTGCATGGACAAACGCCTTCCTGCACGCAGCGGCGCATGCAGGAAGGCCTCATCTTCGCAACAAACACGTCAGTCTAGAAGGCGCATCAACATGAGCTGGGCTTCTTGACGCAACGTCAGCACATCTCGAAGTTCCTGCCGGGCGCGCTGCAACTCCTTCTCCTGCTTGCTTCGAGCGTCGCGGTAGGCCTTCATGGCCTGCTTTAGCTCTTCATTGGTCGATTCCTTGGAATCGATCGCCTTTTGCAACGCATCCGCCTCCGGCACATTGGCTCCGGCAAACGGCCCTCGTGCGCCGCCCCGGGCTTGCCCGCCCGCAGGTCCCTGCGTCGCAGTGCCCTGCGCCTCCGCCGGACGTCCCTGACGGGGGCCCATTCCGCCAAACCGCGGCATAGGCTGAAGCTCCATCACTTTTCGAAGACGCGGCGCTATAACCTGCCACTCTTCATCGGTGGCCTCCATGCCTTCTTTCATTCGATTCATCATGCGCTCGGTCATCTGCGCCGGATCCGCGTTGCCGCGCCTGCCGCCGCCCGGAGAATTTCCATCCCGCTCCCGATCCATGCGCGGCCTTTCATCCTGCGCCCAAACGGCGTTGCTGCCGGTGAAGATCATGGTCGCGCCGGCAAACAGGACCACGACGAACGCTATCAAAAGTTTCATGACCGTATCTCCTTTTTGTTCGATTCTTGGCGCCTTCATTCTACGCCATCACGCTCACGATTGACTAGAAGCAATTCTTGTGCCGTCAAATATTTCCGCACATTCGCCCCTCTGCACGCCCCTCGTCCCTTCAGGCGTGCAACCCATGCTCACCCAGATCGGATCAAAGCGCGCAAAATCTGCGCAGTTTTCCCAAAGGAAACAAACCCATTGCGTCCAACGCGCGATGTCTCGGCATCTCGATATCGCAATTGCTCCCCCAATCATGATACACTCCGCCGTTTGCATACGTGGAGGAGAGACGCGTGAGGCGCTGGCTTGTCACCCTTGTTCGAGTGGCCTTGGACGAAGATATCGGTCAAGGCGACATCACAACCAACGCGACCATTCCCGAGAAAGTTCGGTGCGAGGCCACACTGTTGGCCAAACAGAACGGCGTGCTGAGCGGGATTCTTGCATTCCGCGCCGTGTTCGATTGTCTCGACGCGGAAATCACGGATTACCATGCCTTGGCAGACGGCCATCGGTTTGCCAAGGGCGATATCATTGCGCGATTCCAAGGCTATACGCGCGCGGTCCTCATGGGCGAGCGCGTGGCCCTCAATTTCCTGCAACACCTTTCGGGAATCGCCACGACCACGGCCAGATACGTCGCCGCGGTCGAAGGCCTGAACGTGCGCTTGTGCGACACTCGCAAAACAACGCCGCTCCTGCGTCAACTTGAAAAACAGGCAGTGGTGCATGGCGGCGCCTCCAACCACCGCTACGCCTTGTTCGACGGCGTTCTCATCAAAGAAAACCACATCGTCGGCGCGGGCGGAATAGCCAAGGCCGTCCAGGGCGCCGAGCGCGTCACCCACCACCTGATGAAGATCGGCGTGGAAGTGACGAATCTCGACGAATTGGAGCAAGCGATCGAGGCCGGCGCCGACGCCGTCCTGCTCGACAATATGGGGATCGACGAGATGCGGCA
>JAKJDA010000319.1 GCA_022706165.1 Candidatus Hydrogenedentota bacterium
ACCCGTTAAGCCCTATGTTGGACCCGATGGAATTGTTGGCGATGGCGGCGCCTGCCTCATCGATGGCGGCGCGATAGTCCTGCTCGATGTCCCCTATGTCCGTATAGAGACTGACGCCGGTGCCCTGCAGCGCGTACGCATAACTCTCGATGCGCACGCCGGGAGCCATGCCGCGCCACTGGTGCGGCATGCCGCCGTGCAACGCGCTATTCGCGCCACTGCCGCCGATCGTGCCCGAAACATGTGTGGCGTGCGTCTCGGGCTCTCCCGGGTCCCGCGCGGTGAGGCGTCCGCCAAAATCCGGGTGCGTCGCATCCGCAGGTCCCCCGTCATACACCATCACCACAACCCCCTCCCCATCGAGCGCGTCCGGGGGCGACAGCAGCAAATTGACCTCCGTCGCACGGCGATTGCCGTCATTGACCGGTCCTAGCGCCGGCAACGCGGGTTCGATCCATTGGACATCATCCTCTTCTGCGATCGCGCGCACGGCGCGAACGGGAACTTCTGCCGCAATGCATCGCGCCGCCGGCGACGATCCCATGACGCGCGCGCCATGCTTCGCCAGCAAACGCATCGCCTTGGCGTCCAGCGGCACATCGCGGAAAAATTGGACATACACGGCGCGCCAAGGCCCCTCGGCGCCGCCTTTCTCCGGCGGCACGACATGGGAAGGGGGGGCGTCTCCAAGCAACTGCGGCGACAGTTTCCACTCGACGCGCGGCGCAACCATCGTGACGGAGGCGTCCAGCATCTTGGCGCCGTTCCATCGGGCAAACCATGCGTGGCGCCCCAAGCTGGAAAGCAGCGTAAGGCCCTGCTGTTCCAACGCAGCGCGCGCCTCTGGCCCTGGATTTTCCTCAAACTGGACAACGACATGGCCCGGCGCCGAAGCCGACTTTGCCGCGGATGCCAACGCCGCTCCGCTTCGCCACGGAATAGGAGAAGCGGCCCACGTGCCGCTCGCAAAGCACGCGACAAGCGTCGCCGCCGCGATCCACCGACAGACCGCGCCGCCCTGCGAAGTTGTGCTTGCCGTCAACAGACATCTCCTTGTCGCCGTCAACGCGCCCGCCGGCGCCTGCAACGACAGAACCCTCTTCCTTCCTTCACGCATGCCATTTTATCACGCTGCGCCATAGGCTCAAACGATGGCAGGACAACGCAGGCCATCGCATCGCGACGCGCCTCCTCGTGCCCTGCTTCGCGCCGTTTGGGAACGCAGCTTTTTTAGGGCTAGAACCGGCGTCCGGCGCGCCTAGGGCCATCGCCCTTTGATTGCGGTTTGGCCGGAAACCGCCGCTATCCGTCCGACAGCGGCGAAGGAGGCGGCTGGTTCGCGCCCCACGGCGTTGGGACATCGGACAATTCAAAGCGCAACGTGCCGCCGAGCCCTATTTCGCCATGACGCAGCCACGCGCGCATCAGGGGTTTGTCGTCGAGCCATGCCCGCCGTATGTACCGCATGTCCGGCCCGGCTCCCGGCGCTTCGATGGCGAGGACATCGCCGCTCTTGCCCAACGTCAACGTGATTTTCTCGAACGCCGGCGTCGTGAGGAGGTAGACGTCCTGCCCCATGACGGGATACAGCCCCATCGCGGAACACATGAAGAATGCGCTCTGGCAGCCCATGTCCTCGTTATCGGCGAGACCGTCGCGCGTGGGCTTGAAATATTTGTCCATGCACGCGCGCACGCGTTCGGCGGCGCGATCGGGGCGCCCCGCGTAGGTGTACAGATACGGGACGTGCAACATCGTCTCCTTCGAGTGATAATGCCCCTCGTCGAAAAAACGGTCGAGATGCGCGATGAAGGCTTCGTCGCCGCCGTGACGTTGAATGAGTCCCTCGAAATCGTGATGCACGCTAAACGACCATTGCCAGCTCGTGCCCTCGTAAAAATAGGGATCGTTCCAACTGTCCGGCAGGCAATGCGCCGGGTCGAAGGGTTCGACCCATTGGCCGTCGGGACGGCGTGGCGCGAAGAATTGGATGTCGTCGCGCCAGAGGTTCCACGCCCTTCGGGAACTCTCGTAGTAGACCTTCGCGAGTTCGTGTTGTTTGAGATGGTCCGCCAGACGCCCGATGCACCAATCCTGGTAGGCGTATTCGAGATGTCGCGACACGCAGTTTTTGCGCACGTTGGTGCTGAGGTAACCGAGATCGCGGTAATCCTGGAGATAACGTCCGTAGAGATACGGATCGGGCGATTCGACCTCGTTGTTCTTGCGCATGCATCGCATCGCGCGGACGTAGTCGATGCCGCGGATGCCCTTGAGCGCCGCCTCGCAAAACAAGATGTCCGGGCTGCACCCGCCTTGAATCATGCCCGAGTGTCCGGCGGTCCACACATCGGGCAGCCAGCCCGTGTGATCGGCGACATCGATGAGACAATTCAGCATGTCCGCTTCAAGTTCCGGATCGAAAAGCGAGATAAGCGCGTTCGCGTTCCGCACGCTGTCCCAGATCGTGTAGAAGTCCCAGAAATGGCGCACCCCCGAATGCCACAGCGGGTTCTCGTCGTCGACGCCGAGGTCCGTCGGCATGCAGAGCAGTCGCGTGAACAAGGTGTAGAACAACGTGCGGTGCACGTCCGTGCCGCCCTCGACGCGAATGCGCGCCAACGCGCGCTCCCATATGGCCTCGGCCTCGCGGCGAATCGCGTCGAAGTCCTTCCGGCCCGATTCGCGCTCGACGCTGGCCCGCGCCTTTGCAACACTGACGAAGGAAATGCCGACGCGCAGTTCGACTTCGCTGGCGTTTCCGAAGCCCGCCGCCGCGCGGCACTCGGGGCCGTCGGCGATGGAAAACGGCATCACGCCGAAGTGGTTGCTGACCATGTGTTGCTCGACGGGCCGATCGAAAAGCACGTAGAAATAGACCGAGTATGGAAAGGCGTGCCCCCACCCCGCGCGGAAATCGCCGCGCCCGATGATCTCGGTCTCCGACGCAAACTCGATGAATCCGCCGGTGCAGGCTCCGGTGCCATCCTCGCGCCGATCGCCGGGCACCATGCCGCCGGTCTGGATAACCGCCCCCGCGTCGACGAGGACATTCGCGTCGACGTTGCCCGGAAACGCGTAGCGGTGCACGCCCGTGCGCGGCGTCGCGGTCAATTCGACGCGAATGCCCGAAGGCGTCAACGTCGTCGCGTAGTATCCCGACGCGGCGGCTTCGTTCTCGTGACCGCAGCCATCCAGGCGCGTGCGTAATGGCCCCGTAAAAGGCATAACCCCGACGTTGCCGTAGCGTCCGCCGCCGCCCGTGCCGCTGACGTGCGTATGACTGAAATGAAGTATGGGGGTCCCGCTGCGGTAGCCGCTTGTGGGTTGCGGGAACAGCGTGTCCGGCCCCAAGCGCACGATGCCGTGCGGCAGGTGCGGCCCGCACAAGGCGTGGCCCGGCGGATCGGCGCCAACGAAAGGATCAACGCATGAAAAGCAGGAACCGTTCATCTCAGGACCCCCTGCGGTTGATGGCGCGGCGAACGGTCGCGCGCGCCATCCCTACGTTTCGGCGGAGGAAATGCCGTCCTCGGCGCGCATGATTTCGTTCCAATCGTATACGCCGGCGATGCGCTGGCCCGGCTCCACGATCAAAAATTCTTCTGGATTCCATTCCCCCCACATCAGCGCCTGAATCAGTCGGATATCGCCGTCGAGATGGACATACGCCTTTCCTTCGGCCTCGGCTTGCGCGCGAAACGTCTGGGCATGGCCCAAATGGGCGGTTTGGGGCAAATCGATGAAGACCGCCCGCGCCGGGGTGGACGTCGCGGCGGGCGGATGCAGCGAATCCCAAATGTAGCGGGCGGCTTCCTCGCCGTATTGTTCGACATACGACGCATACGCGTCGCCGTAGAGCAAGGTGCAATC
>JAKJDA010000031.1 GCA_022706165.1 Candidatus Hydrogenedentota bacterium
AGTGGCATTCGCTGAATTTGCCGCCGCGCTTGATGTCGTCCATGACTTTTTTTGCGTTGGCGGTGCCGTGGGCGACGGCGACTTTGACGACCGCGCCCTTGAGCCAGTCCCAGTTCGGCACGAGGTGCTTCAGGATATCCGGCACGGGGCCGACCGCCGTGATCGGGAGTTCGGCGTACTTGACGCCTTCGAACCCGCGCACGGGGATGATGTCGGCATGCGCGAAGATGTCCTCGACCTTGATGCCGCAGACCATCTCGATGACGGTGCGGAGGGCCGCTTCCATCACGCCGCCGGTGGCGCCGAAGATAACGCCGGAGCCGGTGGCCGTGCCGAAGGGATCGTCGAAGTCGCTCTTGGGCAGTTTCGGCAGGTCGATGCCGGTCTCGCTGATCATCTTGGCCAGTTCGCGCGTGGTCAGGCCATAGTCGATGTCCTTGTAGCCGCTGTCACACATCTCGGGCCGGTTGCACTCGAACTTCTTGGCCGAGCACGGCATCAACGCGACGGTCACGACGTCTTTCGGGTCGATGTTCATCTGTTTGGCGTAGAAGGTCTTGATGACCGCGCCGAACATCTGCTGCGGGCTTTTGGCCGACGACAGGTTGGGCAGGTATTCGGGATAGAAATGTTCGATGTATTTCACCCAGCCCGGCGAACAGCTCGTGAACTGCGGCAGCGCGATGTTCTTGTCGCCTTGAACCAGCGCCTTGTACAGACGCAGGATCAATTCCGTGCCTTCCTCGATGATCGTCAGATCGGCGGTGAAATTCGTGTCGAACACCTTGTCGAATCCGCACAAACGCAGCGCCGTGTTCATCTCGAAGGTCAGCGGCTGCCCGGGTTCGAGGCCGAAGCATTCGCCGATGCCCGCCCGCGGACTGGGCGCGGTCTGGATGACGACGTGCTTGGTCGGATCGTCGATGGCCGCCCAGACGTCGTCGGTCGGGTCGTTGGCGCGCAGGGCTCCGGTTGGGCAACGGTTGATGCACTGGCCGCAGTTGATGCAGACGACCTCGGCCAGGGGCTTGTCCATGAAGGTGACGACCTTGGATTCCGCGCTGCGGCCTTCGACTTCGAGCACGCCGACTTCCTGGAAATCGATGCACGTGCGGATGCAGCGGCGGCACAGCACGCATTTGTTCATGTCGCGGAACACGGAATGGCTCGATCGGTCCTCCGCATACGTTGGCGTTTCGGGATGGCCGAAGCGGAAGAAGTCCACGCCGTATTCCTTGGCGAGCGCTTGCAGTTGGCAATTGTTGTTGCGGCTGCACGTGTAGCACTCGCCGTAGTGGTTGGCAAGCAGCAAGTCGATGATGTGCCGCCGCGCCTGGCGCACCTTTCGGGTGTGGGTGAACACCTTCATCGGGGCGGTGATCGGAAAGGCGCACGAGGCTTGCAGCGTTCGTTGGCCTTCGACTTCGACGACGCAGATGCGGCATACGCCCGCGACGCAGAGGTCTTCGTGGTAACACAACGTCGGAATGTGGATGCCGACTCGTTTGGCTGCTTCGAGGATCGTCGTGCCTAGCGGGACTTTGACCGGCTGGCCGTCGATCTCGACCGTGATCAGCCCTCCAATGGTCCCCTCTGTTTCCTGCACGTTGATCGTGTGGCCGCGCTGGCTTAATGGCACGCGTGAAAGGTCCACGCCGCTTCCTGTGGTAGATGCCATGATTTATGCCCTCCCCGCGAGCTTTGTCTCGCCGCGTCCCATGAGTTCATCTGGGAAATGCTTCACAATGGAAAGAAACGCGACCGCGCTCGATTGGCCCAGGCCGCATTTCGAGGCGAGTTGCATGGTCTCGCCCAGCGAACACAGCTCTTGCAGGTATTTCATCGAACATTGGCCCCGCTGGAGCGACTCGATGCCTTCGAGAAGGGTCAGATTGCCCGAGCGGCACGGCGTGCATTGGCCGCAGGATTCCTCGACAAAAAACTCAGTGAAGCATTTGGCGACGTGCAGCATGTCGCGTCCCGGTCCGAACACGATGATCGAACCGCCCGTGGGGATGTCCTCGTAGGCGATGGTCCGTCCGAATTCCGAGGCTGGCACGCAATGGCCCGAGGCGCCGCCGATCTGGACGGCCTTGGCGTTCTCGCCGCCGACTTCCTTCAGCAGCTCTGTCACGGTGATGCCCATCGGGAACTCGTACACGCCCGGACGCGTGCAATCGCCGGACACGCTGAATAACTTGAGGCCGGTGGACTTGGCCGTGCCGACGCCCTTGAACCAGTCCGCGCCCTTTGACACGATGCAGGCGATCCACGCGAGCGTCTCGACGTTGTTGACGACCGTCGCATGCCCTTGGAAACCGGTGTCCACGGGATACGGCGGGCGGTTGCGGGGTTCGCCTCGATAGCCTTCGAGCGATTCGATCAGCGCGGTTTCCTCGCCGCAGATGTAGGCGCCCGACCCCATGCGGATGACGATGTCGAAATCGAAGCCTTTCTTGCCCAGAATGTCCTTGCCCAACAAACCGTCTTCGCGGCGTTTGGCGAGGATCGCTTCGAGTTGGCGGCGCAGATAGGTGTACTCGCCGCGCAGGTAGATGATGCCCGTGGTCGCGCCGATGGCATAGCCCCCAATCGTCATGCCATCGATCACGAGATCGGCGTATTCGGTCAGAATGACGCGGTCTTTGAACGTTCCTGGTTCCCCTTCATCGGCGTTGCAAACAACAAACTTGTGATCGTCCTTGGCGGCTGCGGCCAGGTTCCACTTCACCCCCGTGGGGAACCCGGCGCCGCCCCGGCCTTTGATGCCCGAGGCGCTAATGGCGGCAATGACGGAGGCTCGGTCGAGGGCGAGGGCGGCCTTGATGGGCTTCACCGGCTCGACGAGCGCGAAGGTCAACGGGCCTACGTGTGTGGCGCTCATACCAAGTGCTCCTCTCTCCGCTCGACGGCATACACGCTGAATACGCGGCGGCAGCCTTCGAGAATCTCGTGGACCTTGTCGGGCGTCACGCGCGTGAAGACTTGGTCGTTCACCAGCATCGCAGGCCCTTGGTCGCACATGCCCATGCAGTTGGCCCACTCGAGCGTGAACTTGCCGTCCGGGGTCGTCTCGCCAAACGCGATGCCGAGGTCGTTCTCGAGTTGACGCGCGACGCGGTCCTTGTTCTGCATGTCGCAGGAAATGGTTTGACACAGGCGGATGACAAACTGGCCCTTCGATCGGTGGTCCAAGAAGCTGTAAAACGACACGACGCCGTAGACCTCGACCGGATGAATGTCCAACAAATCGGCCACGACCTGCATCGCATAATCGCTGATGTGGCAATACTGCCGCTGCACTTCCTGAAGAATCGGGATAAGGGATGACCGGTTGCGGCCGTATTCCTCGGTCCAGCGTTCGATGTTGTTCCGGAGCTTTTCGCGTTCGGTGATCAGCATGCTTCAGCCCTCCTTCTGCTGCAGGAGTTCGTCAACCAGCTTGACGAGCGCCTTGGGCTCGATCGGCTTTTCCACGAACGCCTCCACCGGAAGCACCGCATCGTCCTTGTCGTATTTCATGCCCGTGACCCGGCTGACGCTCGTCAACAGCAGAATGGGTTTCGCGAAGCCTTTCCGGCGCAACTCCTGCGCCATCGCCATGCCGTCGTCCGGCTGCTCCATCATCACGTCGAGAATGAGCAGGTCCGGCTTGACCCTATCGACGCTCTTCATGCCCTCGTCCCGGTTGTAGGCCGAGGCTACCGTGTGGCCCTCCTTTTCCAGAAATAGGCGGATGGCGTCCACCACATCCGGATCGTCGTCCACTGCGAGAATCGTTGCCATACGCGTTCTCCTTCTTCGACGGGCGGAGGCCCGTCTTGCCCTGCCACGCACCCTAGGCGCACAATCGTGAAAAATATCACGATTCGAGGCCCCATCATACCCCATTTGCCTGCGCTTTGCAACCTCTTTTTTTGCGAAGGCGCCAAAACGGCATTCTGGAGAATCGGCGCGCCTTTTGGGCGCCTCTCGTGTATGGGGCCTGAATCAGAAAAAGCGAAGCTTCGTAGGGTTGATGACAGGCTTGCGGAGTATGCGGAGAAACAAGAGCATATAGGGTATTCGTACTAATTTATTTATACTTTTTCGCACCTATTGACACTTTTCGTTTGAAGCGTCATAATAGGCTTGGTTGGGTTTTCCGGCGTCTTTTGCGGGGAACGCGACTTACAGGGTGCCCGTCGTCGCGGATGCGGCATGGGCACAAGGGGGGGCGAAGGTGAAGGCATCGTGTTGCTCCGCGAGGAGCGGCGAGATGGGCGGGCGTCGCAGTCTCACGACGCGCGGGGATCCACCTGGGCGATTCGACAAGGTTCGGCTTCGTAGTTCAGTTTCTTCACTATGCTGCATAGATTTCCGTCTGTTTGGCCTGCCGTTTTTCTCACAAATCCCGCCGATGGGAAGAACCATTTTCACTCGGAAACCGGTTAGTTCGCTTAGAGCGTTTTCGTTTGGCCTCCGGGCGCCGCCCCGGACGCGGGCTTCTCCCTCGGGAGCGGCTCGAAACCGGGGATCGCCCCTCGAAGCGGAAGGGCGGCCAGTGCGGAAGGGTTTGTAGTGCGATGTAGTGTGCCATTGCAGTAGTGAATATAAGGCTGGAACGTTTGGGACGAGGCTCCCTGAAAGGAATGCAATGAGGATTCACTATCAAGCGCGTTGTACAGCGTTGGTTCTGATAGGCGTGACGGCGGCTCTGTTGGGCGGGACGATCGCCGAAGCCACCACCAATCGCGTGTTGCTCGTCGGCGACAGTTGGACGGGCGCCATGTGGAGCTACCGGAACTTGCGCGATACGTTTGTGGCGGCCGGATTTTCCGACCCCGTGGAGAAGGGCGACGTAACGGCCATCGGCGGCACCACGGCGGCGTGGTGGGCGCAGTCGGCCAATCTGGCGCTTATCACAAGCGAACTGAACAACAATCCGACCATTGACATGGTTCACCTCAGCATGGGGGGCAACGATTTTCTGGCGGGCCAGGGCGCCGGAGGATGGTATGTGTCGATGGGGTCCGCGGCGGAGACGGCGCTATTCACCACGATCAAGAACAACATCGAGGTCGTGATCCAGCATATCTTGAATCTTCGCCCGGACATTCACATCGTGATCTGCAGTTACGACTACATCAACTTGTGGGACACGTTGAACATTCAAGCCAACCAACTGATGTGGGCCAACCTCGGCTCGCCGACCCCGCGTCAGTTGAATGAAGCGCTGATCCGGCTGGGGGAACGGCAGCGCGATCTCGCCCAGGATTACGGCGCGGCGGTGACCTACGTCAACAACTGGGGCCTGATGCATTATTACGAGGGGTATAACGCGGTTTTTCAGCCCGGCCAGTATGCGGCTCCGTGGGGCCACCCGAGCTATCCATGGGAGAAATCGACCTGCGGCGGCAACAACGGCGATGACGCGATTCACCTGAATGATCACGGGTATGACCTCATTGCGCTCAACTGCTACGTCAACTTCTACCGGTATTTCATCGACCCGAATGCGGGCTCGTTGCCTCCCGGCATCGATGACTATTACCCCGCCATGCCGCCGGCGGACTACCAGACGCTGTTCTACGACGGCTTTGAAAGCGGCTACGGCAATTGGATCACCAGCGGCGTGTCGCTCAAGTCGTTGAACACCTATTGGGGGACATGGTCGCTCGAACTGGACAACAGCGATTACGCGATCCGCGCGCAGAACATGGCCGGCTATGAGAACGTGAAGGTGACGTTCGCGAACAAGATCAGCGGCTACGATGTGTTCCCGCAGGACAAGAGTTACATCGAATACACGACGAATTACGGCTCGTCGTGGAACATCCTCCAGACGTTTACGGCCAACGGCGATTGGACCCTTCGGGAATACCTGTTGCCGTCGAGTTGCAACAACAACTCGCTGTTCGGCATCCGGTATCGCTCGGGCACCAACAGCGGCAGCGACGACGCGTGGCTGGACGAGGTCCGCATTCAGGCGACCGCCATTCCGTACACGCTGTACACGATGACGGCCCGCGCGAACGGCGCCGGCACGGTGAGCGTCAGCCCGGCGGCCTACTACGGCAACAATCAGTATATCGCCGGCACGAACGTCACGCTGACGGCCACCCCGGTCAACGGCTGGACCTTCACCGGGTGGTCCGGGTCGATCTCGGGCACGACGAACCCGGTCGTGGTTAACATGAATGCCTCGAAGAACATCACGGCGACGTTTGTCGATGCATCCGGAAGGCCCGGCATGACGGCCGATCAGACCGACTGGATGCGGTGGGTGAGCTGGAAGTATTTCAGCGCGAACTGGCCGGTCGCCAACGCGACGCAGAACCAGGCGATGTACAATAAAGCCGAGGAAGCGCAGAGCGCGTTCAACACCTACCACCAGCCGTATGGTCAGGCCGCCAATATCTGGTACACCGATTACACGCGCCAGACGATCGGCGAGTACCACGCCATCGGCGACAGCACGACGTTCCTGGGGTATTACCTTGGCGGTCTGTGCAACAAGTACGCCGTCACCGGCGACGGGGCGACGTTGACCCTCATCAACAACGTGCTCGACACGCTCGACTGGATGACCTTGTGCACGGGCAAGACGGGCTATATCCCGCGTTTCGTCGGCTTGGCGAATGACCCGGCGTATCAGTCCTACTACCAGAACTACGGCAACGGCTATGCCGCCTGCGTGGCGCCGTGGCAGAATTACGTCTGGCTGGACTACAGTTCGCGCGACACCTACACCGGCGCCGCGTTCGGCTTGGCCAACGTGTGGATTCACGTCGCCGACGCCAACACCCGCGCCAAGTGTCAGACGATCACCGAGCGCATCCTGGATCGCCTGATTGCCGATTCGTGGAACGTGATTAGCCCGACCAACAAGTTCACGAACCTGACCCCGGGCTTCGTCGCCATGTGGCAGCGCATCGCCATCACGATGAACGATCCCAAATACGGCTCGCAGACCAGTTACGGCCAATGGTTCGGGCTGTGGCACGACGCGGGCGGCATGGATATCCACGACAAGTATTTCGCCGATTACTTTGCGAACATCTTGGGCACGTGCCAGCTCTACCTCGTGCGCAAGATGGAGACCAATCAGGACAAGATCAACACCCTGAACGACCACCTGCTCAAGGCGGCCGAGTCGGATGGCGGCGATCACCTGAACGCCCATATGGCGGCGTGCTATGTTGCCGCATCGGGCAGCCCCACCCGCAACGTCCCGCGTGGCGTGTTGCAGGGCGGCATGATCGACCTGCCCTCCCAGGCCTACTGGATGATCGGGGTGGACAACTCCGCCAACCCTGCCTATCCGCATAAGGACGCCGACAATTCGCTGTGCGCCATTCTCCCGCATGACAAGGTGCGCGGTGAATACGTGTGGCAGAACAGTCCGTGCGATTTGGCCGGCGGCGCGAATGCTCCGATCGCGTTCATGATGCTCGATCGCTTCGTGCCCTACTGGATGGGGCGTCAGTGCGGCGCCATCGCGGCCCCGTGATCGGGTCGTAGCGCGATTCGTGACAGTCTCCAAGGCGGGGCGTCCTGCAAAGGGCGCCCCGCCTTGCATCGTGACGTTTTTTCGGAAGGCGTCGGGGCTTCCCGCGCTTTTCGGACGTTATTCGCGTTTACAGGCCTTCTTCGATTTGCCTGCGCTCCAGTGCGCGGATGCGGTCGCGGCATTCGGCGGCCTTTTCAAATTCCATGCGGTCGGCGGCGGCTTTCATGCGTTTGCGGAGGTCGCGCAGGGTTTTGTCGAGGTTGAAAGAGGCGACATATGCGGCCTCTTCCTCGGCGGCCTTGGGCACGGTGACGTAGTCGCGTTCGTGGATGCTTTGGAGCGCCTCCGAGATGTTTTTTTGCACCGAACGCGGCGTGATCTTGTGCTTTTTGTTGTACGCGAGTTGCTTGGCGCGGCGACGGCTCATCTCGGCGATGGCGCGCTCCATCGACCCCGTCACGGAGTCCGCGTACATCACCACGCGTCCGTTCACGTTGCGGGCGGCGCGTCCGCAGGTCTGCACGAGACTCGTCTCGGAGCGCAAATATCCTTCCTTGTCCGCATCGAGCACGGCCACAAGCGCCACCTCGGGAATGTCGAGTCCTTCGCGCAATAAGTTGATGCCGACGAGCACGTCGTATTCGCCCGCGCGCAACGCCCTCACCAACTCGATGCGGTCCAATGTCTCGACGTCGGAGTGCATGTAGCGCACGCGGATGTTGAGATCGGCCATGTATGCGGTGAGGTCTTCGGCCATGCGTTTGGTCAGCGTCGTGACGAGCGCGCGCTCGTTTTTCTGGACAACCTTGCGCACTTCGTCGAGGAGATCGTCGACCTGGTTGCTCGCGGGGCGCACCTCGATGGGCGGGTCGACGAGTCCCGTCGGGCGCACAACCTGCTCGACGACGAGTCCTTCGCTTCGGGTAAGTTCGCGGTGGGCCGGCGTGGCGCTGACGTAGAGCGCCTGTTTCACGCGCTTCTCGAACTCGGGGAATTTGAGGGGTCGGTTGTCGCGCGCGCACGGCAACCGGAATCCGTAGTCGATCAATTTGTCCTTGCGCGACGCATCGCCCTTGTACATCGCCTCGATTTGCGGCACGGTCACGTGGCTTTCGTCGATCACGACGATGAAATCCTCGGGGAAATAATCGAGCAACGTATACGGCGGCTCGCCCGGCATGCGGCCATCGAGATGGCGCGAGTAATTCTCGATGCCGTTGCAGTAGCCGATCTCGGCCATCATCTCGAGATCAAAGCGCGTGCGTTGTTCAAGGCGTTGCGCTTCGAGCAGTTTGTTTTCCGCGCGCAAGAGATTGAGGCGTCCTTCGAGTTCGACCTGAATCGACGCGATCGCGCGCTGCAAGGTGTCGGCGGTCGTGGCGTAATGCGTGCCGGGATAGATGGCCGTGCGCCGCAGCTTGCGGTTGACGATCGAGCGCAATGGATCGATCTCGTACAAACCGTCGACTTCGTCGCCGAAGAACTCGACGCGAATCGCGACGGCTCCCTCGTAGGCCGGGAACACGTCGATGGTGTCGCCGCGCACGCGAAACGCGCCGCGATGAAAATCGATGTCGTTGCGCTGATACTGCATCGCGATGAGGCCCGCGATGAAGTCGTCACGGGCGATCGTGATGCCCGTGGCGAGTTCGATGCGCAATTGCTGATAGACCTCCGGCGAGCCGATGCCGTAGATGCACGACACGCTCGCGACGACGATCACGTCATGCCGCGTGAGTAACGATTGGGTCGCGGCGTGGCGCATCTTGTCGATCTCTTCGTTGATCGACGATTCTTTTTCGATGTACGTGTCCGTTGTCGGCACATACGCCTCGGGCTGGTAATAATCGTAATAGCTGACGAAGTATTCGACGGCGTTTTCGGGGAAAAGGTCTTTGAACTCGGCGTATAGCTGCGCCGCGAGGATTTTGTTTGGGGCAATGACCAACGCGGGGCGGTTCACTTCGGCGATGACGTTCGCGACGGTGAACGTCTTGCCCGAACCCGTGACGCCGAGAAGCACTTGATGCGGGAGACCGTCGCGCAGACCTTCCGCGAGCGCCGCGATGGCCTGCGGCTGATCGCCTTCCGGCTTGAACGCGCTGACCAGCCGGAACCGATTTTCCCGATTCATTTGGTGAAAGCCTTCAGCGCGTGGGGAGGGAGTTTGTGCACTTCGGTGACGCCCGCAACCGTGCGCACCGTCGCCGCGACGCGGTCGACGCTGTCGTTATCGGGGGCTTCGAAGACAAACTCGAACACGCTCTTGCCGGCGGCGTCTGGCTTGAGTTCCGCGCGTGAAATGCTGATGTTCATCGGGCGCAACGCGTTGGTGATGTCGGCCAGCAGGTTGGGCCGCTGCGACGTGGTGACGCGCATGCCGACGGTCACGTGGTCTTCGCCCTCCCAGCTTGCCTCGATGATGCGGTGCGGATCGCGCGTGGTGCGCGCGAAGTTTTTGCAGTCGGCGCGATGGATCGTGATGCCGGGACTCTTGGTCGCGTATCCGATGACGGGCAGTCCGGGCATCGGATCGCAGCATTTTGCGAACTGGACGGCAATGTTTTTGGCTCCCTGCACGCGGATCATTTTGTGGCGCGTGGCGTCGTCGACGGCGCGAATGCGGGGGGGCGGAGCGGCGGGCGTGGGGATGACGACGACCGTGTCCTTGCGCAATTGTCCTTCGAGCGGTTCGAGTTGGCCTAGCTCGCGCAGGCGCTGCCGGATGCGCGATCGGGCCTTGCCGGTGACGACGATGTCGAGCCAGTCAAGGTGAGGCGTCTGGTTTTTCGAGGTGAGAATCTCGACGACGTCGCCCGTCTGCAAATTGTAGCGCAACGGCACCATGCGGGCATTCACCCGCGCGCCGATGCAGTGATGGCCGACGTCGGAGTGGACGAGATACGCGAAATCGAGCGGCGTTGCGCCGACGGGAAGCTCTTTCACTTCTCCCTTGGGCGTGAACACGTACACGTCCGATGTGCTGACGTCGCGGCGGACGCTGTCGATGAGTTCATCGGCGGCGTGGGCGTCTTGCAGCCATTCGTACATCTGCCGCAGCCACTGCAACTGTTCGTCGAACTTTTTGTCGTCTTGTTTGCTGGCGCCTTCCTTGTACTTCCAATGCGCGGCGATGCCTTCCCGGGCGGTGCGGTCCATCTCCTCGGTGCGAATCTGAATCTCGAGCGCCATGCCGTTTTCGCGCATGACCGTCGTGTGGATGGACTGATAGCCGTTCACCTTGGGCATGGCAATGTAGTCCTTGAAGCGTCCCGGCACCGGAGGCCACAAGTGGTGCACGACGCCCAGCGCGTTGTAGCAGCCCGACACCGTCTGCGTGATGATGCGCACGGCGAGGACGTCGAGAATCTCGTTGTAATCTTTCCCTTGCTGCAGCATTTTCTGATAGATGCTGTAGAGATGCTTGGGCCGCCCGATGACCGTCGCCGAGACTTCGGCTTCCTCGAGTTTTTCCTCGAGGAATTTGATGGTTTCATCGAGCCACGCCTCGCGCTCGCGGCGTTTCATCGCCACCGACGCGGCGACGTTTTTGTATTCCACGGGCTTGATGGCGTGGAAGGCGTGGTCTTCCAGTTCCCACTTCCATCGCGCGATGCCAAGCCGGTGCGCGAGCGGCGCGTACAGTTCGAGCGTCTCGCGTCCGATGATGACGCGCTTTTCCTGCGGCAGGAACTCGATGGTGCGCATGTTGTGCAGCCGGTCCGCCAGCTTGATGAGGATGACGCGCACGTCCTTGGCCGTGGCGACGAGCATTTTGCGCAGGTTGACGGCTTGCTTTTCGACGTCCGTGACCTTGGCCGACGGAAAGTTGATCGCGCCGATCTTGGTCACTCCGTCGACCAGCGCGGCGATTTCGCCGCCGAAGGTGTGTTCGAGTTCCGCGCGCGAGACGGGCGTGTCTTCGAGCGTGTCGTGCAACAGGGCCGCGGCGATGGTCGTCGTGTCGAGTTCCAACTGGGCGAGAATCTTGGCCACGGCGATGCAATGCGAAACATACGGCTCGCCCGACAGGCGCATCTGCCATTTGTGCGCCTCGTTCGCCACGCGATACGCGTTGCGGACGAGTTCCAAGTCGGCCTCCGGTGAATTTTTCCGGATCAACTTCAGCAATTTGGCGAATTCGGTTCTCACGCGTGCGTCTGTCCCTTTTCGTCTCCCGTGAAATACGATCTTAGCATGTTCGCCCATCGCGTTCCTACGGCGGGTTCGGGGACCGGAGCCGGGCTCCGAGCCGCGTCGATCGGCGCAAGGCCGCCTCGCCGGAAGCGCCTTGCCTTCTGGACAAACGCCCGCGTCCGCGACTATTGTGGTGAACGTTGCAGGATGGCGCCCCCGGGGCGCATAAACGGAAACGGGAGATCGTGTCACATGAAACGCCGCAATCTTTTTTTCGTGGGCGCCGCGGTTGTCTGGGGCGCCGCCGGCGCTTTGGCGCAGCAGGCCATTACGCTTCCTCCGGCTGCGCCGGCTCCTGCGTCCGTCGCCGTCCAGTCTTCCGAAGAGGGTTTTGCCGATTCGCTTCCGTTGTTCCAAGCGATCGAGCGCGGCGAAATGGCGACGGTCGTGGAGATGTTGACCGCCAACCCCGATCGCATCCATGCGCGCGATCGCGAGAACAATTCGCTGCTGCACTACGCGGCGCGGCGCGGACAGCGCGATCTGTTTGAGCTTATCGCGAGCAAGGTCACGGACGCGAGCCCGCGCAATACGGACGGTTCGACGCCGATGCATGGCGCGGCCATGTTGGGTTATCCCGATTTGCTGACGATTCTAGTGGACAAAGGCGCGGACGTGAGCGTGCGCAACAAGGATGGGGCGGCTCCTGTTCATGCGGCCGCCATGACCGGTCAGCAGGCGGCGATCGAGTGGCTTGCGTCGAAAGGCGCGGACATCAACTCCAAGACCAACGCCGGCATGACCGCGCTCCATCTGGCCGCCGCGAACGGGCATTCATCTCTGGTCGAATATCTCATCGGCAAAGGATGCGACGCCAACGCGAAGGACTACAGCGGCGCGGCGCCCTTGTATCTGGCGGCGCTGAACGGCCACGAAGGGGTGGTGACGGCGCTGTTGGCGAAGGGCGCGTCGATCAGCGATCGCAACAACAGCGGTCAGACGGCGCTGCATGCCGCGGCGTTTCGCGGCCACGCCGGCGTCATCAAGGCGCTGATCGATCGCGGGGCCGATCTGGGAGCGCGGGATATGAACGGGCGCACCGCCTTGTACCTCGCCGCGGAACAAGGACGAGAACGCGCCGTCGCAGCGCTGCTGGCGGCCGATTCGCCGGTGGATGTCCGGTCGTTTGACGGCCAGACGGCGCTGCATGCCGCCGCACAAAACGGCCACAAGGTCGTAGCCGCCGCGCTGCTTGCAAAAGGGGCCAAACTCGATGTGAGGGACAATCTCGGAGGCACGGCGCTTCATCGCGCGGCCGAGCGGGGGGACACGGAGATGCTGCGGGTGGCGCTCGAGGGCGTCGAGGTGAATACGCGCGACAACCAGGGCCAGACGGCGTTGCATTTGGCCGCATTCCGGGGTCGCGTCGACGCCGTCGAGGCGCTGTTGGCGGCCAAGGCGGACCTCAAAGCCGTGACGCTTGCGGGGCAGACGGCGTTGCATTTGGCCGCGACGAGCGGCAGCGACGCCGTGGCGGCGTTGCTGCTGCAAAAGGGGTGCGCCGCAGAGGACCGGGACGCCATGGGCCGGACGCCGTTGCACGCCGCCGCTGAAAACGATCGGCTCGGCGTGGCCGAACGGCTTGTCGGGCACAAAGCTGACGTGAACGCCCCCGACGCCGACAGCAACCGTCCGCTGCATCTGGCGGCGGGCAAGGGCCATGTTCAGATGGCCGATTTTCTGCTGACGCATGGCGCTGCGATCGACACGCGCAATGTCGAGGAACAGAGCGCCCTGCATCTGGCCGCCGCCGAAGGAAAGGCCGATGTCGTGGCGCATCTGGTTGCGCTGGGAGCCGATGTGAATCTGATCGATCTGGAAGGCGCGACGCCGCTTTCGCTGGCGGTGGGCAAGAGCCAACGGCAAGTCGCGGACTTGCTCCGTGCGAACGGCGCGATGGATCCTCTCCTCGCGAAATCCAGCTTTTATGCGGATGCGCGGCATCCCATTCATCGCGCGGCGGCGGTGAGCGATGCGGCCACGCTCAAGACGCTGTTGGGAGCGGATCCGGACGGCGTGAACCGGGTGGACGAGCGCGGCGCGACGCCGCTCCGGTGGGCGGCGTATGCCGGACGCGCCGACAATGCCGAGCTGTTGCTGGCGCAGGGCGCGTCTGCTGCGGCGCGCGATGCCATTGGCGCGACGGCGCTGCATTGGGCCGCGCAGCAGGGCTTTGGCGACGTGGCGGAAATCTTGCTGGCGCGGGGCGCGGCCATCAACGCCGCGGCCAACAACGGATCCACGCCGTTGTTGTGGGCGGCCGAATCCGGCAAGTCCGATGTCGTCGCCATGTTGTTGGCCAAGGGAGCCGATCTTTCCATTCGCAGCTGCAACGGGCGGACGCCGCTGTGGTGGGCGGCCTACATGGGCCGCGAGGACGCCGTGCGGCAATTGCTGGACAAGGGGGCCGATCTCAAGACGGGCGACGCGATCGGTTTGTCGCCGTTGCACGCCGCGGCGAATGCGGGCGAGGTGAAGGTGATGACGCTGCTTCTCGATCGCGGAGCTCCCGTCGACATGCGCACTTTCAAGGGGAAGACCGCTCTCGACGCTGCGTGCGCCGGAAACCAGATAGCGGCCGTTCAGACGTTGCTGGATCGGGGCGCCGACGTGAACGCCAAGGATCTCGACAACGTTACGGCGATCATCGTCGCGGCGGAAGGCGGCTACAAGGAGCTGGCCGAACTGTTGTTGAGCCGGGGCGCCGACGTGAATAGCCAGAATATCTATGGCCTTGGCGCGCTGCATTGGGCTGCTTTGCGCGGCCATCGCGAGATCGTCGAACTGTTGCTCGCGCACGGCGCGAACGCCAATCTGAGGGACAACAGCGGCAAGACCGCGCTCCAGTTTGCATTGCGTGAAGGCAAACAAGACGTGGTCGATCTCCTCCGCACGCACGGCGCGGTCGAGTAGCGCGCCGCAAATAAACAGAAAACGGACCCGACCGCAGCGAATCCGTGCGCGCGGCGGGTC
>JAKJDA010000320.1:0-3498 GCA_022706165.1 Candidatus Hydrogenedentota bacterium
CGAGATCAATCCGCGCACGTCGCGGTCGTCGGCGTTGGCTTCCAAGGCGACGGGCTTCCCGATTGCGATGGTGTCGGCCATGCTGGCGAGCGGCGTTACGCTGGATGAGATTCCGTATTGGCGCGACGGGACGTTGGAGAGGTATACGCCGTCCGGCGAGTACGTGGTGGTGAAATTCGCGCGCTGGGCCTTCGAGAAGTTCAAGGGCGTCGAGGACAGGCTCGGCACGCAGATGCGGGCCGTCGGCGAAGTGATGAGCATTGGCAAGAACTATAAGGAGGCCTTGCAGAAGGCTATCCGGTCGCTTGAATCGGGGCGGCATGGCTTGGGGTTCGCCAAGGATTTCCATGAGAAATCGCTCGACCAGTTGCTCAAGTTGCTGAACACGCCTACGAGCGAGCGTCAATTCTTGATGTATGAGGCGTTGCGCAAAGGCGCGGACGTCGCGGATCTGCATCGCCGGACGCACATCAAGGAGTGGTTTATTCAGCAGATGAAGGAACTCGTCGAGTTGGAGGAGAAAATCCTCGCATGCAAGGGCGGGACCGTTCCGGATGCGTTGCTGGTTCAGGCGAAGCAGGATGGGTTTGCGGACAAGTATCTCGCCAAAATCCTGGGCGTGCCCGAGCGGGACATTCGCGATCGGCGCACGCGTTTGGGCGTCGTGGAGGCGTGGGAGGCCGTTCCCGTGAGCGGCGTCGAGAACGCGGCATACTATTTCTCGACGTACAACGCGTCCGATTCCGTGTCGGTGTCGCCGAATCGCAAAATCATGGTGCTTGGGGGCGGACCCAATCGCATCGGGCAGGGCATCGAGTTCGACTATTGCTGCGTGCATGCCGCGTTCGCGATCCGCGATGAGGGGCTCGAGTCGGTCATGGTGAATTGCAATCCCGAAACCGTTTCGACGGACTATGACACGTCGAACAAGCTGTATTTCGAGCCGCTGACCGTCGAGGACGTGTATAGCATTTATCTGAAAGAGAAGCCGGACGGGGTCATCGTGCAGTTTGGGGGGCAAACGCCGTTGAACATTGCGGGGGAATTGGCCGCCCTCGGCGTCCCCATCGTTGGCACGTCGCCGGACACGATTGATCTTGCCGAGGATCGCGACCGGTTCCGCAAGGTCATGGAGCGTCTTGGGATTCCCATGCCGAAATCGGGCATGGCCAGCACGCTGGAGCAGGCGTTGGCCATTGCGGACGAGATTGGCTACCCGTTGATGGTGCGTCCTTCGTATGTATTGGGCGGCCGCGGAATGGAAGTCGTCCACGATGAGCAGATGCTGCGTCGCTACGTCGCGGCGGCGGTGGATGTCACGCCGGACCGACCGATTCTTATTGACAAGTTTTTGGAGAATGCCATCGAGGTGGAGGCGGACGCCATTGCCGACGGCTCCGATGCGTTTGTGCCGGCGATTATGGAGCACATTGAGCGCGCGGGGATTCATTCCGGCGATTCGGCGTGCGTGATTCCGCCGATCAGCATACCGGCGCGACACATTGACACGATTGGCGAGTACACCAAGAAGATCGCCATCGAGTTGGGCGTCGTGGGGTTGATGAACATGCAGTACGCGATCGCGAATGACCGCGTGTACGTGCTCGAGGCCAATCCGCGCGCGTCGCGCACGGTGCCGCTGGTGTCGAAGGTGTGCAACATTCCCATGGCGCGCATCGCGACGCAGGTCATGCTCGGCAAGAAGCTCGCGGATATGAACCTCAAGCACAGCGCGATTCCGCATTACGGCGTGAAGGAGTCGGTGTTTCCGTTCAATATGTTCCCCGAGGTGGATCCCGTGCTGGGTCCGGAGATGCGGTCCACGGGCGAGGTGTTGGGCATGGCGCGGAGTTTTGGCATGGCGTTTTACAAGTCGCAGGAGGCCGCGCAGCAGCGGTTGCCGTTGCACGGGGCCGTGTTGATGACCGTCGCCGACGCGGACAAGGCTGCCGCGGTCGAGGTGGCCCAGCGTTTGGCCGAATTGGGGTTTGCGATCCATGCGACCAAGGGCACGCACGCGTTTCTCGCGGAGAACGGCGTCGAATGTGCGCGCATCAACAAGATGCAGGAAGGCCGTCCGGACATTGTGGACGCGATCACGAATGGCGAGATTACGCTTGTCGTCAATTCGCCTTCGGGAAAGCAGGGGGATAGCGACGATTCGTACATCCGGAAAGCCGCGATCAAGCATCGGATACCGTATGTGACGACCATTGCGGCGGCGTTGGCCGCGGCGAAAGGCATTGCGGCGCATCGTCGGGACAGGTGTGCGGTGCGCGCGTTGCAGGAGTACCACGCCGATATCCAGTCGTGAGGCGGCGGATGTTCGGAGAATTCGTGTGATCGCAGCGGCGCAGCCGGGGGCGTTTCCCTCTTGCTGCGCCGGTTGCGTGTCTGGAAATGCCTGGCGGGAATGTCCGGCGTGGGCGTGGGGGCCGTTTTGCGGCGTGCGTGTCTGTTTTTTCCGGCGCATTTCCTGGCCCGGAACCGGTCCCGGATCGTCGCGGTTGGGCGGCTGGCAGGGCTTTTGACTTGAGGTTTGGGCGGTTGCTATACTCCAGGACTTGTCTGGACGCGGAGCGGCGGCGTTTTTGGCGCAGGACAAGCGCCAGGCGCGGTGCGCTGCGGCGGTGTTGCGGCGACTGGGCCGAGGCCTTGTTCGTCGCGATCATGGTTGCAACGCGTTGTGGTCCGCGGGACTGCGTGGTGGGGCGTAGCCAAGTGGTACGGCATCGGCCTTTGGAGCCGACATTCGTAGGTTCGAATCCTACCGCCCCAGCCAAGACATCATGGGAGCAACGAGGGGTGGTGGCGACGTGGCGTACAGCAAAGAGATGAGGGTGTTTACGGGCAATGCGTCGCGCAACTTGGCGCGGGGCGTGTGCGACCATCTCGGCATTGAGCTGGGCCGCGCGACGGTGGACCAGTTCAGCGACAGTGAAATTCAGGTTCAGATAGGCGAAAACATTCGCGGCAAGGACGTGTTCATCATCAATAGCACGTCGACGCCGGTGAATGATCATTTGCTCGAATTGTTGATTTTGATCGATGCGGCCCGTCGCGCTTCGGCGGCGCGCGTCACGGCGGTGTTGCCGTATTTCGGCTATGCGCGACAGGATCGCAAGGATCGGCCTCGCGTGCCGATCACGGCGAAACTGGTGTCGAACTTGATTGTGGCGGCGGGGGTGGATCGCGTATTGACGGCGGATTTGCATTGCGGGCAGATTCAAGGGTTTTTCGACATTCCGGTGGATCATCTGAACGGTCAGGTGGTGTTCGCGAAGCATTTTATGGATCGCGGCGTTTCGAATGCGGTGGTCGTGTCGCCGGACACGGGCAGCGTGCATCGGGCGCGGGATTTCGCCAATCGGATCGAGGCGCGTCTGGCCATTGTGGATAAGCGTCGCCCGAAGGCCAACGTTTCGGAAGTGATGAATGTCATTGGCGACGTGAGCGGCAAGCAGGCGATCATTTTTGATGACATGATCGATACGGCGG
>JAKJDA010000320.1:3623-3854 GCA_022706165.1 Candidatus Hydrogenedentota bacterium
GCTGAGCGAGGTGTTCGTGAGCGACACGATTTCGTTGGCGCTGTGCGCGGCGTCGTGCGCCAAGGTCAAGACGTTGTCGTTTGCGCCGCTGATCGGCGAGGCCATCCGGCGCATTCATCACGAGGAGTCGGTGAGCATATTGTTCCAGTAGCAGAAACGGAGGCGTGGATATCATGGAATTGCAGACCCTGAACGTAAGGACGCGGTCCGCGAGCGGCAAGGGCGCGGCGC
>JAKJDA010000321.1 GCA_022706165.1 Candidatus Hydrogenedentota bacterium
GATCCGCCGCATCCCGCGCGCCCAAGGATATCATCTTGTTTCACGCGGGCGGAGAAGCGGAAACAGCCATCCGCTATGACGCTCGCGGCAACCCGCATCTAACCGTTGGGAAAGAGGGCAACGTCCAAGCCGAAGCCGATGTCTCCCATGGCGATCTCGATGTCCGGCTCAAATACGGATGGGGCTGGAAATGGAAGCGCCCGGAACGCTCCCAGGCCCCGTAAGCGCTTGTTCTTCCCCTGCATGCGGCCCTCTTTTCAAGGGACAAAGCGAGATTTCGTTGCATCTCGATCGCCCCCCTCGTAGAATGTATGGAGATAGGGCAATTGGACATTGCGTCTTATTCCCAGACAGCGAGGGATTTCATGATGCGACATTGCTTTCCGGTATCGAAAATGCGTCCCGTGGGCGCAGAGACGAAGCCCCAAGGTGTGGGCATTGAGCTTTTTCTGACCAGCCTGATTTACCTGTCGAGCACGCTCATTACGGCCAAAAATACGAAGAACGCGCCAGGGCCTGATGTAGATCCGGGCGTGGATGCCGAGACCTGAGAAAAACATCGGCGCTTTCGCGCCTGGAAACAGGGCATGTCGTATGCTTGCCTTCGCACAACGCTGAGGACGCCTTAAGACGGGCAGAGGCACGCGTATGCCTTTTTGAACGCCTCCGGAGGTCTACGATGAAACATATGCTTCGTTGTCGCGGCGTTTTTCGGTCTACGGCGGTTCGGGGAGCGTTGCATGCGTTGATGGCATGCTGTTGGACGCCGCTTCTTGTGCTGCTGCCCGGTTGTTCCGGGGAATTTGCCGTCCCGGGGACGACCGGCGCGCCCGCCTCGCGCAGTCCATCTTACGAAATGGTTCGCGCCGAAATCGTCGGACGGTACGCGCTGCTTCAAGGATTTCGTGCCAGCGTGGAAATCTATCAAGCCCCTCCGTGCGATTGCCGGGAGCAGCCGTTGTTCCGGGAACAAGGCGTTCTTGATGTTGCACGGACGGATGCTGGCGCGAAATATCGCTTTTCCGGCATGCGGATCGAGTCCGCATACCTGAAAGACGCTTCCTCTTCCGAAGGGGCAGTCCGCGAGGAGATGCGGGCCCAGGTAGAGACCCTCCTGCTTTTTGATGGCCAAACCTTGTATCAGGAGTCCCGAGTTCATGACGACGCCTCCGCTGCATCCCCGGAAAACGAATCGCCTTCGCCGCAGGTGATCCGGGGAACCCCGGAAAATCTCCCTGTGTTTCCCTTGCCGAAGGGATGGAGCGAGCAACCGTTCGATCAGTTCGAAAAACAGGGGTGGCGTCTTTCCGTTCAGCCCGAAACGACGTGGGCAGGAAGACCGGCTTATCTGCTTGAAGGAGCCTTCGCAGGAATTCCAGCTCCTGCTCTGGCCAGCCGCATGCGGCTGTATTTCGACAAAGAAAGCGGCGTGCTGCTTCGTCTCGAACAGTATCCGGAGGGAGGAGAGCCCGTCGGCGCCTTCACTCTTTCGAATTTTGAATGGAATCCCGCGTTTCCAGCGGACCATTTCCAATACCAAATTCCCCCGAAAGCGCTTGTCTCGGATGCGTCCGCGTCGTCGCCCGGGCCTCCCGCCGCCGCTTCGGCAACGACCCAAGACGAGCCCCTCGCCCTGCCTTCGACGACGGACCCTGCCCCTATCCCCATGGATGCCTCGTCCGTGCTCAGTGAAATGCGTGCGCGGTGGGAAAAAATCGGGTCGGTGCAGGCCGCTATTCAGGTGTACGACGATCCCATTTGCAAGTGCCAGGTGAGAACCGTCAAGGAAGGATCGGGCGCGTTTCTTTTTGCACGGCTGGAATCGCGCATCGCCTTCCGCATGGATGTTGTGCTGCGTAACACGGGATATCTGCGCGAGCCGGGCTCCCCCCCGGACCATCCCGTGTTCCGTTCGACGCCCAGCGAAGTCTATGGCAGCCGCATGACGTATCTCTTTGACGGGCAAGACGCGTATCAACAGATGGGGCGCATCAGCGAGACGCCTGCCGCGCCTTCGGACTTGGGCGAGGGCGCTCCCGCCCTGTTCGAGGAACCCCGTGACGTTTCCGCCACACGGGGAACATTGAAAAGCGTGAACTGGTTCTGTCTGCCGCTGTTCGCGACGATTCCATTGCTGGGAGAGGCGGAACAGTCGGGCACGCTTCGGATTGCGCCGGATGAGACGGTCGATGGACGCGATACGTGGGTCTTGGAGACGCCTCCCGCAGCCCACTCGGGATCCGACGAATCCCGGTATCGCCGATATTGGATTGACAAAGAGACAGGTGTTCCCGTGAAATGCGCCGAATATTCTGCCCCGGATGCCTTGCGCAACGGCTATACCCTCACGAAACTCGTGGTAAATTCCCCTGTGGACGGCGACGATCTCACCTTTCGTCCTCCGGCAGGCGTTGCGGTCTCCGAAATGGATTCTCCTCCTGCGCCGCCTGACGGGGCGGTTCCGCCGCCTGGGCCGACGCCACATTCCGAAACTCCCTTCGAACCGCCCTCGGCGAAGGCGCTCGAAATGCCGGACGATGTGACACAGCTTCTCGCGTCCGTGACGCCCCAATGGAGTGCCATCCGATCGCTCTCTTGCGACGTAAAATCGATTCCCCAAGGCGACGGCCCCTTTGCCAAAATATTTCCCGAGGCTTCCGGCCGTTTTGTGTGCCAGAACGGACCGGGAGCCCGCGCCTTTCGACTGGAACTATCGGGAGTCGCTGCCGTGGCTCCAGGTGGCGAAGGCGCGTCCGTTCCGGAAAGGAACAAAATCTCCCTGTTGGCTATCGCCAACGATGGCCGGGGACACGTACAAACAAGCACGCGCCCCGAGTCCGGCGGCGGAAGCGGCGAGACGACCGTCCGGCGCATACCGGCGGAAAAGCTGCTGGGCGTTTTGCCGGTGAGTGGGCAAACGCTTGTCGGCATGCTGCGCGCCCAAGCGGAGATCGTGATGACGGTCATGGCGCCGCCGCCGCCCGGCGTGACGTTTCCCGATGAGACGCCCAGTTTGTATATCAGCATCGAACCTACCAAATGCACCGGAACGCCGTTCCCCTTCGTTCGGAGTTGGACGATTGGCATTGTCCCGCAGACAGGTCTTCCTGCGTTTGCCGTCGCCAAGGCGGAGGGCGGAATCGTCGTGGGATATCTTGTATTCGACAACTATGCCTTGGACGTTCCCGTGAACGCGACGGAATTTGAATACAAGGCTCCCGCAGGAGCCAAGATGACCGACGAAACCGGCGTTCAACCGTAACCCCGCTGCTGAGACGAGGAGGAAAATCGTGATGCGTCGTGCGTGGATGACAGGGATATCGATCGGTCTACTGATCGCATCGTGGGCCTCGGCTGCCGAACCGGTCGTCATGACGGCCAATGGGACGTACAACGTCCGCGAAGCGCCGTTCAACGCGGCAGGCAACGGCGCGACGGACGATACGGCCGCGTTTCAGGCAGCCATGAACGCGGCAGCCAATGATGGTGGCGGCGTGGTGACGGTTCCGGCGGGCAAGTATCGCATCGCCACCCATCTGACCGTGCCTGCCAATGTGACCCTCGAGGGCGTCTGGGCGCGCCACCCGATGCAGGCAGTACGTTGCTTGCGTCCGAAGGCGCGGGCAATGCGTCGGGGACGCCGTTCATCACCTTGAACGCTTCTGCAACCCTTTCGGGGTTGAATATTTACTATCCTGGGCAGACGTTGCCGACGCCTACGGCGTATCCCTGGACCGTGCGCGGCAACGGCGAGCGGTGCTCGATCAAGAATGTCACCATCGTGAACCCCTATCTGGCGGTCGATTTTGGGACCAATCCCTGTCCGCTGCACAGCATCAACGGCCT
>JAKJDA010000322.1 GCA_022706165.1 Candidatus Hydrogenedentota bacterium
AACAAAGTTACTGGCGAATCGTCGGGCGACAGTTCCTCAAGAACAGACTCGCCGTGACCGGGTTGTGTTTTATCCTGTTTCTACTCGGGATCGCCTTGTGCGCGCCTTTCATCGCGGAGGGAACCCCGGTTTACATGGTCAAAAACGACACGGCCTACTGGCTTCCCGCCGTGATTGCATATTCCGATCTCGTGAATTTCGATTACGCCGCGTGGACGCCCGGAGAGGGGGAAAAAGCCGTGTGGCCCCCGGTGCCGTATTCGCCGACAACGTCCGACTTGCGCAATCGGCTCGCGCCGCCGTCGAGCGAGCATTGGCTCGGCACGGACGATCGCGGGCGCGACGTGCTCAGCCGCATGATCTGGGGCGCGCGCATCGCGATCTCGGTCGGGTTTGTCGCGGAAGGCATCGCGGTGACGATAGGGATCATGATTGGCGCGATTGCGGGATTCTACGCCGGACGCGTCGATATGATTGTGCAGCGCTTGATCGAGATCATGATGTGCTTTCCGACGTTCATCCTCATTCTCTCGCTCATCGCGTTTTTGCCGCAGAGCATCTTCAACATCATGATCGTCATCGGCCTAACGGAATGGACCGGCGTTGCGCGCCTCATTCGCGGCGAGTTCTTCAAGCTGCGCGAGTCCGATTTCGCGACCGCCGCGCGCGCCACCGGCCTCCGCGACACGCGCATCATGTTCCGGCATCTGTTGCCCAACGCGCTGTCGCCGGTGTTCGTGAGCGCGACGTTTGGCGTCGCGGGCGCGATCTTGGTGGAATCGTCGCTGAGCTTCCTCGGTTTCGGCGTGCCGCCCCCCACCGCGAGTTGGGGCGAGATCCTTTCGCAATCCAAGCGCTACATTCAGTCTGCGTGGTGGCTCGTGACGTACCCCGGCGCGGCGATCTTCCTGACGGTCACCGCATTTAATCTCGTCGGCGAAGGCTTGCGTGATGCGATGGACCCGAGGTTACGACAGTAAGAAAATGGAAGAATTCAACACAAAGGCACAAAGGGACGAAAACACAAAGAAATCCTTTTCTTCATCTGTGTTTATCTGTGTTCCTCTGTGGTTGGAAAGGCTTTATTCGTGCAGCCTGTGCTGAGCATACGCAACCTGCGGACGCATTTTTTCACGGACGCGGGTATCGCGAAGGCCGTCGAGGACGTGTCGGTGGACGTTCCGGCGGGCAAGACGCTTGCCCTCGTGGGCGAGAGCGGGTGCGGCAAAAGCATGACGGCGCTGTCGATCATGCGGCTCATCCCCGATCCGCCGGGACGCATTGTCGGCGGGCAGGTGTTGTTTGAGGGGCGTGATTTGGCAAGCGTATCGGAGCCGGAGATGCGCACGATTCGCGGCAACGCGATATCGATGATTTTTCAAGAGCCGATGACGTCGCTAAACCCGGTGTTTCGCGTCGGCGGGCAGATTGCGGCGGTGTTGCGGCGACATCGCGGGCTATCAAAAGGGGAAGCGCGCGCGGAAGCCATTCGGCTGCTCGAACGCGTCGGCATTCCCGCGCCGGAACAGCGCATCGACGACTATCCGCACCAGATGTCCGGCGGCATGCGGCAGCGCGTCATGATCGCGATGGCCCTTGCCTGCGGCCCAAAGCTGCTCATCGCGGACGAGCCCACGACCGCCCTCGACGTCACCATCCAGGCGCAGATTCTTGAACTCCTCCGGCGCCTGCAAGACGAGACCGGCATGTCCGTATTGCTGATCACGCACGATCTCGGCGTTGTTTCGGAGAACGCCGACGAAGTCGCGATCATGTATGCGGGCAAGATCGTTGAGCAGGCGTCCGTGGCTGAGTTGTTCGCTGCGCCGAAACATCCCTATACGCTTGGTCTGTTCGCGTCGCTGCCGAGTCTCGCGCAGGGCCGGCAACGGCTGAGGGCCATTCGCGGCAATGTGCCCGCCGCGACCGATTTTCCGCCGGGATGTCCCTTTCACCCGCGCTGTCCCCACGCGATGGACGCGTGCAAGACGTTGCCACCGCTTGTGGACGCGGGTCCCGATCATCGCGCAATGTGTTGGCTCTACGACGAAGCCACAATGACGGCGCAAGGACGCCCCATCGGCGCGCCTGCCTGCGAGGAGACTGTGTCATGACAGCCACACGGCAAGACCTGCTCGTCGTTCGCGACCTCGTAAAGCATTTCCCCGTGCGCAAAGGCCTGTTTTCGCGCGTGGCGGGCGCGGTGCGCGCGGTGGACGGCGTGAGCTTTGCGATCCCGCGCGGCAAGACGTTGGGGCTCGTCGGCGAGAGCGGCAGCGGCAAGACGACCGTCGGGCGCATGATCCCGCGCTTACTCGAGCCCGATTCGGGCATGCTGCATTTCGACAACATCGACATCGCCCAGTTGTCGCCGCGCGATCTGCGTGCGCTGCGACGGCGCATCCAGGTCATCTTTCAAGACCCGTACGGTTCCCTGAACCCGCGCATGACGGTGCATTCCGTGTTGGCCGAGGCGCTCGCCGTGCATCGGCTTGTCCCGGCGCGACAACGGCGCAGGCGCGTGCTCGAACTGCTGCACATGGTCGGGTTGCCGCCCGAGGCCGCGGACCGCTACCCCAACGAATTCAGCGGCGGCCAACGTCAACGCATCGGCATTGCGCGCGCGCTGGCAGTCGAACCCGACCTCATCATCGCCGACGAACCCGTGTCCGCGCTCGATGTTTCCGTGCAAGCACAGATACTGAATCTACTCGAAGACCTGCAAGATCAACTCGGTCTGACCTATCTGTTCATCAGCCACGATCTGCGCGTGGTGCGGCATATCAGCGATTGCGTCGCGGTGATGTATCTTGGGCGCATCGTCGAATGCGCGCAAGTCGACGATATTTTCAACACGCCCGTTCATCCGTACACGCGCGCGATTTTGTCCGCCGCGCCCGTGCCCGGCGCATTGCGAGGTGCGCGGTCGCGCATCCTTCTCAGCGGCGACGTGCCCAGCCCGTTGAATCCGCCGTCCGGCTGCCCCTTTCATCCGCGCTGTCCCGACGCACGCCCCGATTGCGCCACGACCTTGCAGCGCCTTGTCGAGACGTCGCCCGGTCATACCGCGGCCTGTCACGTGCACGCGCCGCAGCAAAATTAGGTTCGCCCGGACGCCTGTGGCGATAGACCCAAGAATCGTGTATTCTTGCGTACTCGCCGGCACGAGAACTGTCCCGGCATGATGCGAAGCTGACAAACACGAGTGCGGAAAACACGATGCACGACGACGACTTCTATGTAGACACGCTTTCCGAACTCCGCTCGGGCTCCGAGCAGGACCTGTATTGTCCTTTTGGCCTGCCGGTATCGCGCACAGCATGGGACGCATGCCATGCAGCGGATCTTTTCGAGCCGACATCGACCGGCGCGGAATTGCAGTCGCTGTATGCGATGCGCCGTCTGGCTGACCGCGTGAACGCGTGGCTGCACCCTCATCTGCACGGCGCGGAGCCAGTCCGTCCGGGGCATTTGATCACCGCCTCGCTGCTTACCGAGATTCTCCGCCACATCGCCGACCGCTACTGCGAACAGGAAAATCCCGGCGCAATGATGGCCGGTCTTGGCTACGCGCGACGACATGCGGGCCATGGCGCGGTCGATAAGACGCTGGGGGCGTTCCTTCACCGCTATCCGCCCGCGTCGTTTTTGTTAGGCGGCGACAGCGAAGAAGGGTATTTCGATCGCCGCACCGCCGCGCGTCCCAACACCGGCATCGCCGCGCGCGAAACGCTCCTGCTGCACGTAACAACGTCCAACCCCGCGATGTCGGCCTTCTTGGCATTGTTCGACGATGCCGAGTTGAGGCAGGTCGCGCCGTACGAGGCTTTCATCG
>JAKJDA010000323.1 GCA_022706165.1 Candidatus Hydrogenedentota bacterium
ACAGGCGCCCAGGGCAACAATCGCGCACGACGCGTTACATGCTCTAGACGTCTGACACTGCAGGAGGCTTCACCATGGGGACGCCGCGGAACCGATGCCGCGTCGTGGCGATCGCTGCCGGCGTGATGCTTGTGTTGGCGGGGTGCTCCCTGCAGAACCTGCGAGAGGAAGCGTCATCATCTCTCACCGTCGATTGCGGCGTGCAGCACCAGACCATCGAGGGCTTTGGCGCGGCGTGCGCTTTTTGGGACGCCTCCTCGGCGGCGGTCTACGCAGACTCGGCGTTCCAAGACCGCATCGCGAACGATCTCGGTCTCTCGATTCTGCGTTTCGAAGTGAATCCCCGTCTCCAACTCCGGGAAGACCTGAATGCCGGCGTCCTTGACCTCGCCACCTTCGACTTCGAGGCGTTGCGCGTCGCGGGCGATCTGGCCGGCGCCCTGCGATCGCGCGTCGGCGAAGATTTCAAGCTCATCTGTTCGGTGTGGAGTCCGCCCGCCTGGATGAAGACCAACGGCAGCACGCGCAACGGGGGGGCGTTGCGCGCCGATCGCGTCCCGCACTTCGCCAAATACTGCGCCGGCCTCTGCCAAGGCTTCGAGAAGACGTACCGCGTGCCGATCCACGCGATGAGTCTGCAGAACGAGCCGTTGTTCGCCGAACCCTACGACTCGTGCGTCTACACCGCGGCGCAATTGCGCGACGTGACGCAGGCCGTTCGCGCGGCTTTTTCCAAGGAAGGCGTGACGACGCGGCTCATGGGGCACGAGGACGTCGGGTGCGGATTCGCGCGCCGGTACGCGGCCCTCCTGGCGCCAACCATGCGCGATGCGCCGAAGGCCCTCGATTTTTGCTGCATTCACGGATACGCCGGCGATGGGCGCACCGCGGAAACGAGCCGCCGCAACTGGATGTCGCTGCGCGACGCCCTTGCTCCGTACAAACGCGCCTTGTGGATGACAGAAACCTCTGGACACGCGCACGACACATGGAACGGCGGAATGACGGCGGCGCGGCACATTCACGAATCGCTGACCTACGGAAACTGCGCGGCATGGCTGTATTGGCAACTGACGATGCCTCACGGAAAAGTGGGGTATGCGTTGTGCCTGGACGGCCAGCCCACCCTGAAATACCATGCCGTGAAACATTTTTTCCGGTACGTGCGCCCCGGCTCCGTTCGGGTCGACGCGGGGCCCGATACGTCCGGACTCAACATTTCCGCATTCACGCGCCACGCCGACCGCTCCCTGACCATCGTCCTCATCAACAACGAGTCCGCGCCGCGCCGCGCCGTCATTCGTCTCGATCGCCTGCTTTGGCCCATAGCTTCTTTCGCGCAATTCCGTTCCACGCGCCACGAACCTTGCGTCGAAGCCGAAGAAATCTCCGTCGCTTCGGATGGATCCGTGACGTTGGAAATTCCCGGCAGCGCGATTGTGACGCTGCGCGCACAGGCTTCCCTGTAATCCCTGCGCGAACGCGCTGCGCGCAACTATCCCCTCATGCAACCGGCCCGTTCCCCATCGAGAGGAACGGGCCGGCTGCGAGAGAATCAGGATAAAGCGATCTACCGGAACAATGGAACGGACAGCGCTCCCAGTTGGGGCGTGTTTGCGTTGCTCGTCGGATCGTATCCGAAGGTTATCTCCAGCAAATCATTCACGCCGTCATCGTCGGAGTCGAACTTGTCGGGATCGGTGACATAGCCCAACGTCCCATGGATCTCGTCGTAGTTGGAAATGCGATCGCCGTCATTGTCTCCGTCGTTATCGGCGATGGTGATTGTGGCGACGGCATTGCCCGCGTCGATCGATCCGCCCACGGCGTTGCTCAACGTTATCGTGAACGACTCGGACGGCTCGATCGCGCCCTCGTCAAGAAGGGTCACAAGGACTGTTTTCGATGTCTCGCTATCCGTGAACGACAGCGTGCCAGACGCCGCCACATAGTCCGAGCCGGCCATCGCCGTTCCGTTCGCCGTGACGTAGTCGACGGTGAAGACGTTGCCCGATCCCGGCGCCTGATTCAGTTCGACCGTAATCGAGACCGATCCATCCCCCTCGTTGACGGCATACGTCTTGGGATTGAATTTCGCCTGCGGCCCTGGGGGGGGATTGCCGATCTGGAACGTCATCGTGGCGCCCGAATCGCTGACCGCATTGAGGTCGACGCCGCTTGCCGCGCCGCTTTTCAGATTGCTCGACGGAGTGGTTCCTCCGTTGAAGACGGTCTTGTTGCCTGTTCGGAAATAATCGGTGTCGGCGCCCTGGCTGTTTGGATTCGTGCGCAAATCCGTCGCGCCATTGGCCTGCTCGATGGCAATGCCCGGATTCGACGGGTTCTGGTTGACGCTGTTGGTGCGCCGGATATTGTTGTCATTCAGAATGCTGCTGTCGCAATGATACACCGCAAGGCCGCCGTTCGAGCCCGGAAGTCCCGCGTCGAATCCGGTCTGCTGGCGATTTTCCACAATGAAAAAATCGTTGGCCGTCACGGCGGGCAATATTTTGACCACGGCATTGCTGCCGTTGACTGCGGCCAGGGACATGTGCAGATCGCCCGGCGCGGACACCGTGGTGAGCGTGGTCCACGCAAGCCAGCTCTTGAGAAATCCGTTGATATGGACCGGCGAATCGCCGCTGCTGCCGCCCCAACTGCCCGCGGCCATGAGACAATGACCGCCGAGCCCCGCCCAGTTGCCGCCGCTGCCCGCTCCGTCGGCGTCGTACAGATCGGGCAGTCCGATATCATGCCCAAGCTCATGGACCATCTGGCCCATCGTCGCCATGCTGCCGCCGTTGAACTCCGAGCCGCAATAGTTGTAACTCGTGAGCGAAACGCCGTCAGAGTCCGTCGAAGGCGTGAGATTTGTCAGGCTCGGCTCGGCCCAAACGTTATGGGCCCATGCGCGCGGCGTCGCGCTCGACGAATAGGATTTCTCGTCGCCTGCCTGGTAGATGAGGATATGAAGCTCATCCGCCTCGATGGTCCCATTGAGGTCCGCGTCGAAACTGGCATAATTAATGTAAGGATTTGCCGCCCGGATTGCCGCTGCCGCAAGAGTGGCCGAGTTGTTCCAATCGATGTCCGACCCGGAATGCAACCCGCTTACGGTCAACGGGCCAATCACGCCGTCGTTTGCCGCGCCGTGCGATTCCGTCGCCTTGACGATGCGCAGATTGCCGACCGAAACTTCGTTGTAGTAGGCGTCGATATCGACCAAGCGCTGCGACCACAGCGACGCAGCAGAATAGGCGAACGGAGCCCCTGCCGCCGCATTCTCGATAAGGATGATGACCGCCGGGTGCGATCCGGCGATTGGCGGCGCCGGCGGAGCCTGAAGGCCCTTGGCCATCGCGGCCTGATTCGCCTGCAAAATTTTGGATGCCAGGATGGCATTGGGCCCGCTGCCGCCCCACGGGGGCGCCGTTCCGTCTGCCCCGAGGCAGGCCCACGCCCCTGGCGTTGCGGCCAGCAAAATCGCCACAAGGCCGCCTAGCCAGCCCCGTCCCCATCGATGCCCGCACGCGCGGAAAGTCGCAGATGCCATCCCGATTCCCTCCTGGTTGGTTTTCGAAAACAGAAAGATCCTCTTGTGTGCGCGTGAGCCGCGAAAAGGCGCAAAACGCCCCTCTTACGACATCCCAACCCGCTACCCCTTCCCCGTGCGTACAGTCTAGGCTCAATACCCCACCCTGTCAAGGGGCTATGTTCAGGGCAATCGCATTAAATGGTCGAGGAAAATGGTGCATGGCGTTAATGTCTTTGTAGCGCCCGGTCTCCGTGCCGGGCGGTTTTACAATAAGCGATGAGATGAATCCACACCGTCCT
>JAKJDA010000324.1 GCA_022706165.1 Candidatus Hydrogenedentota bacterium
CGCCGTTGCGCCCGGCGCGATCCCATGACCGAAGGCGTCGAAGTCGAAGAAACCGTTCGGCCCGCCCAGAATCGCAAACATCGCCAACAACGCCGCCGTGCCCAAATGCGTCGCGATAAGGTAGACCCACGCCGCCGTGCGCACCTCGCCCTTCTCGTCTTCAAACGCGACAAGAAAGAAGGAGGCCAGGGCCATCACTTCCCACGCGACGAGAAAAAGCACGGCATTGTGCGCAACGACGACCATCATCATGCTGGCGACGAGAACGTTGAAAAAACACCAGGCGGCGGCGACGGATCTGCGAGCGAGATGCGCGCGCATGTATTCGAGGCCATAGAGCGCGCACAACGACGATATCAACAGCATTGGCAGAATGAAGAATGCGGACAGAGCGTCCAGCCGGAGCGAAAACGCGCCTCCAGGAACGTCCCACGGGATATGCAGCGTCTCCGGGGCTCCGCCAAGAAACAACACGTCGATGCACGGCGCACTGCCCAATGCCGTCGATCCGAGCATGCCCAGAAACGCAATGCGCGCGGGAGCATTGGGACAGCGGCCCGACAGTCCTGCCAGGATCCCCGTGGCCACGAGGAGAATCACCGAAGCAAGGAAAAGGTCCATGCGTTAATCTTCTTCTCGCTGGTCGCGCAGGGGAGCGAGTGAGGATTCAACCTGGCGCGCGGCGGAGAGAATCTCGTCGCGAGACCCTTGGCGCAGCACCACGTCCTTAAACGCAGCGTCGTGCAACGCAAACGCCAAACTGGATAAGACGTGCAGGTGCTCGCGGATCGTCGGGCTGATCAAGGTAAAAAGAATCCCGACGGGTTTGCCATCGATCGCGTGGAAATCTATGGGTTGTTCGAGGAAACAGAGCGTGATTGCCGGACGCGAAACCTTCAACACGATCGGATTGCGCACGTGCGGAATTGCGATGCCGTCGCCGATCGCCGTCGACCCCATCGCCTCGCGCTCGAGCAAAATGCGCAATAAGAACTCGCGGTCCATCGAATCCGGCATGCGCAGCAACGACACCACCTCGCGTAACACCGACTCCTTGTCCATCCCCCCGACGCGGTAATGCACCCCGCCCGCCTGAAGCGCCTCCGATAACGGCGGCAACGGGCCCGCAGCTCCGGCATAGGCCACGGACGGCGGCGACACGTTCACCTTGTGCGACGTGGCCCACTCGAGCAATTCCACTTTGTTGAAGCGGTACTGTTTGTTGATTCGTATGGCAGGAAGTCCCGCCTCGGCAATCCAGCGATAAATGGTTTTTTCCGAAACATTGAAGAGCTTGGCAGCGTCTTTGACCAGAAATTGCATGATGATTCACCAGAAATGTTTGAAAATACGTGCCCAATTCTAGGCATAAAACCTATGGCTTGTCAATATACATCCCGTAATGTCCTGGTTTGTCTTCTTGATCTGTGGTTTCATCCCATTCGGCGTCCAGTCATATTTCCGTTCTTGGCTCTTTTGAGGGGGAAAAGATGACGTGAAGCAAGCCATTTGCGCATCGAATGAATTTTGGATATACTGTTTTTCGGGTATAGGTTTCATGGGTATGCGACCCTGAACCCCATTCCCCGTATTCCCGCTATGTCACAGTAGAAGGGTGCGTTCCGTGCGAGCGGGTTGCCGGAACGACAAAGGCGGCCCTGTGTGCAACTACCTATAGTATCGACCCTACGGGAACTCGACGGTCCCCCCCGCAGGTTTTTGTTGTTCATAGCGTTCAATCTCGTCTCCTGGCAGTGCATTGTCGGCCCGGCCCTCATCCTGTTTGCCCGCAAGATAGATATGCCTGCCTCATGGGTCGGCTTTCTTATCTCGTTCATGCCCTTATCGACCATTCTTGTGGTAATAACGTCCAAGCTGGTCACCCGATTGGGCCCCAAGCGGGTCATGCTCAGCGCCTGGTTTCTACGCAACGTCATCGCATGCACCGTCTTTTTTGTTCCTTTTGCCATGGCGACGCGGGGTGTGCATGCGGGATGGTACGTCTTGATGGGATCGACCTTGGCGTTCTGTCTTACGCGGGCTCTGGGCGCGGGAGGGTGGTTTCCGTGGCTGCATGAGGTGGTGCCCGCACGGCAACGCGCCGCCTATTTTGGCACGGAAACGTCCGTAGGGCAGTTGCTCAACGTTGCCGTGAGTTTCATGCTGGCTATGGTTCTCAAGGGAGATCCGAGCATCTGGCGTTTCTTGTCCGTATACGCCACAGGCATTTTCATGGGGTTGGCGAGTTTGGCCTGGATGGCCCGTGTTCCGGGAGGAGGCGTTTCGCGCGGAGAAGCCTCCAAGGACGGCGATATTGCATCGTATCGCAGCATCTATCGCGACAAAGGCTTCATGCGGCTGGTCTTGATCTCTTCCCTGTGCGTATCCTGCATTTCCTGGCTTGGCTCTTCCATCATCATGTACCTGCGCGACATACTGGCGTTCAGCCCTGCTCTCATCATGACCCTGACGGCCATCGGCGGGTGCTCGGTGCTGGCCACGATCCGTTCTTGGACGCGGTACATCGAACGGTCAGGAAGCGGAAAAACGGTTTTCCTGCTTTTGACAGGCCACTCGATAGCCGCCATTGCGTGTCTGGGGTTATGGCCCGACTCCGCGATCATCCCGCATGTTCCCATCGTCGTGGCCGTCATCGTCGCGACCAGCATTTGCAGCGCGGCCTTTGGCGTGGCCGTGAACCGCGCGATGTTGGATCGAATGGATCCTCAGCGGCGCGTAACCTATACGAACGTTTGGACCGTGGGAACGGCTTTGGGCTGGGGACTCACGCCCATTCTCGCCGGCCACGTGATAGAGATCTGGGGAATATGGGGATTTCGCGCGTGTTTTCTCGTGTCGGGGTGTGCGGGGATCGTGTGCGCATGGGGCAGCCGCCGGCTCATCGCCGAAATGCAGGAGGAAGCCTCTGGCGCCGTGCGACACGCAGGGGGCCTGCGCAGACTCGTGGCGGCTCTGGCGGAGGCCGTGACCGTCACCGCGGGTTTGGAACATTCCGAGAAAACGCGCGAACAGCCTGAGGGTTGATCCGACCGAAGCGCCGTTTTGCTTGGCAATCGTTGCGCCACTTCCCGTCCCCCCTTGAGGCGTCGCCATGCGACGGCTATAATCCCGTCCAGTGTTGTGTCAGGAGAGGGGATGGCAACGATTGCGAGGGTATGTGCATGCAGCGGATGAAGTTGGGGTTTATTGGGGCAGGGTTCATTGCAAAGTTTCAGGCGTCGGCATTGCGTTTTGTGCGGGGCGCCGATTTGGGGGGCGTATGCGCGTTGAAGGGAGCGGAAGAGCTTTCCGCCTATGCCAAACAGAATGCGTTGGGCGATTGCGTCGTCTACCCGAGCATCCGAGAACTCTGCCATCACGTTGACGCCGTGGCCGTGTTCGCGCCGAACTTCGCGCGTTTGGATATCGTGGGCCAGATCGTGGATGCCGTCAAAGCGGGCGCGCCGCTCAAGGGCATCATCTGCGAGAAACCGCTCGGGCGCACCGTCGCCGAGGCGCGACAACTGGTCCAACTCGGAAAAGAAACCGGACTGCCTACGGCCTATTTCGAAAACCAACTGCACATGAAGGCGGTGCGCGCTCCCTTGGCGCAGTTGGAGCGCGTCCAGAGGGCCATGGGCCCGCTCACCTTGGCCCGCAGCGGCGAGGAACATTCCGGTCCGCACGAGGGCTGGTTCTGGGACCCGACGCGTCAGGGCGGCGGCGTGTTGTCGGACATGGGGTGCCACAGCATCGCGTGCGACTGGTTCGTGCTGACGCCAATCGGCAAGCCCATCGACTTCCTGAAGCCTGTCGCGGTGAACGCCGAA
>JAKJDA010000325.1:0-3502 GCA_022706165.1 Candidatus Hydrogenedentota bacterium
GCCCCTCAGTCCAGCTTAGGCGCTAAAAAGCCAAGACGAAGCCGCCGCAACTGCCAGTGATGCAAATGCCGGCGAAAGCGGCGATCGTCATACCGGGGCCGGCCCTGTAACATGCCCCAAAAATACCCCGCAATGATGAGCAGGCCGCCGATGACAAAAGGACGCTCGTGCATGCGGTAAACGCCTGTCGCGAAGATGTAGAGCGGGTGCGTGCCCATGAACCATTGTCCCAACCCCCACCGAAGCCGGCCATGATACACGCTCTTGTGCGACGAACCCATCAGGCGATAATGCAGGATGCGCAAATTCTCGTCGCGGAAACTGCGCGTTTTCCAGCCCATCATGCGTGCGCGGTGAAAATCGATGCCGTCCCACATGTTCTCTTGCACGAAACCGCCGATGGATTCAAACGCCGTGCGCCGGTAGAACTTCGCCGCGCCGCTGACCTGCTCGTCGATGATGCTCTCCTCAAAGAGCTTATCCGAGCCCAAGGACGGGTTGAACACTTTTCCGCTCGCCGCGGCCAATCGGGGATCGGCCTCCATCTTTTTTAAAATATTCTCGAAATAATCATCCCCAAACGTGATGTCCGCATCGAGTTTGCAAATGTAATCATAGTCTTTAGGATTGATGCGGTCATACCCCGAATAGAACGCCTCGATGACTCCGCCTCCCACCTTGCGCATGCCGCGATCGGGGCGTCGCACCACCTGGAGCCACGCATAATCCTGCGCCGCCTCTTCGGCGATGGCAGCAGTCTGATCGCTCGATCCGTCATCCACCAAAATGCACACCGAAGGAGGCGCGGTCTGTCTTGCCAGACAATCGAGCGTTCGCCGCACGAAACGCTCCTCGTTGCGAGCGGGCATAATCACGGCATATCGCCGGCCTGCCAAAACCTCATGCATGATCACGGGCCTGACGTTCTCCAGAAAAGCGTCTTGTACGGCGTATCCTATTCCCTGTGACATGACGCGCCTCCGTGATCATAACAGCACCTGCGTTCAGAAAAAAAGGGCACACCCCGCCTTTTTTCTCTTTGGATAACGCCGAACCTGCTTCGTTTATGCCGGAACATCCCGCCGTTCATCTCTTCTCGACTCGCTCCGGAGGCGCATCGCCGCGCCTCCATGCGTCCGCCACGCGCATCGCCACGTCCGGACGATTCGTGATGAGCCCATCCACGCCAAGCCGGAGGCACGTCATCATTTCGTCCGGCGCATCCACGGTCCAGCAAGAAACCCGCCACCCAAGACGGCGCACCGCCTCCATGCGCCCAGCATCTATCGAATTCCAATGAACGTTAAAGTCTCGTATCCCGATTGCGCCGCCCCAAAACAGGAAATCTTCCCATGCGGAAGAACGGTTCGAAAGGTCATGCGCCAAAAGCGCCCGGGCAATTTGCGGCGCTTCTGCCGCTGCAATGACCCCGGGAATCGGCGAAAAACTCTGCAACGTGACCCAATCTTGCATCCCGGTTCCGCACACGGCGCGAATGACTTTTCGCGTCAACGCAAGATCGGGCGTGCCGCTGTGCGCGATCAAGCGCATCGCCTCGCTCCGCGCGCGGGACGGATCGTCATGTCGGAGAAATATTTTTTGGATGGCCTCGCGGAGTTCGTTGCCGAGGTCGTCCATCGATTTTATCTCGATCAGCACCCGGAGGCGGTTGCGGGCGAAATCCAGGACTTCTTCCAGGACGGGAACACGTTCGCCGGCGTGCCTGGGATCCTTCCAGGCGCCTGCGTCAAGGTTCTTCAATTCGGCGAGCGACAAAGCGCGCACAAGCCCTGCCCCGTTCGTTGTGCGATCGACCGCAAGATCATGCATCACGATCGCGTGCCCGTCGCGACTTAGCGAGCAATCCAATTCGATCCAGGGCGCTCCCATTTCCGCCGCCAGACGAAATGCCGCCAATGTGTTTTCGGGGGCATAGGCGCTGGCGCCGCGATGGGCAATCACCGTCGCCCCGCTCATGCCATCGCCTCACTCATCGCGAAAAGCGTCTTGATACATCGTCACGCGCGGCTTGCCCCGTTCGGGCATCAGCACGCTCGCGATGTCAAAACGATAGTAGAGCTTCGGGTCCTGTTGCCGCGACAGATACCGGCGGGCCGCAGCGAGAATGTGACGTCGCTTGGCGTGCGTGACGTTTTCCTCGGGCGATGCAAACGCATCGCTGCGGCGCGTCTTCACCTCGACAAACGCCACCGTGTCGCCTCTTTGAACGATAAGATCAAGTTCGTGACGGCCCAGCCTGACGTTCCGGCCAAGAATTCGAAACCCGCGCCTTCGCAGATGCCGCGCGACAACGTCTTCCCCCCGCTGTCCAAGGGTTCGCGAAGACCGGATCCACGGCCACATCAGCCGTCCCCCGCTTCTCCCGCAAGAACCGCTTCCGGGCGTTGCGCATTCGACCCCTCGGCAAACAGGCGGATTTCATCAAAGGTCCCGTGCTGATGCGCGCGCAAACGGCCCATGCGGCACAGTTCCAGAATGGCAAGAAAACAGCAGACCAATTCGATGCGCGACCGGCACGATCCCAACAAGTCCGACCAGGACAAGGAGCCCTTGCTCCCGAGAACCTGCTCGATATGATCGATCTTTTCGTCGACGCTGTGCGTCTCGCTTTCGACGGTATGAAAAAGGTCATCGGAAAAGAAACGCAGATAAGCGCGGAAAGAGGCGATGAGATCATACAGACTCACCTCGATCATCTCCTCCTCTACGTTTTCATCCGGCTCGATCTCGGGCTTCGCGCGCCGGGCATAACGTTTTTCGCGCTCCGCCTCGAGAAACTGGAGTCGCGCCGCAATGTCACGATAACGACGGTATTCGATAAGCTTCTCGACCAACTCGATGCGCGGGTCTTCCTCGTCGAAGACCTCCTCCTCGCCCGTATCCATCTCAACCGGAAGCAGCATCTTCGACTTGATTTGAATGAGCGTGGCCGCCATCACGAGAAAATCCCCCGTGATATCGAGGCTCTCCTCGCGCATCATGTCAAGAAAACGCAGGTACTGTTCCGTGATTGTGACAACCGGAATGTCGAAAATATCGATCTCTTGAACTTTGATGAGGTACAACAACACCTCGAACGGTCCCTCGAACTGTTCGAGATGGAGCTTCAGCACTTCATCGGTGACATCGTCGACAATGATGGAGGCAGGCTCCTCTCCCGAAGCCAGTATCGCATCGAAATCGTTCCTATCCGCACTATTCGCCATGACGTCCTTGCGCCAAAAAGCCAACGGGGGCGGAAAAATAGGAAACTCTCCGCCTTGGAGGCTCTTCGGCCATTGTTACGCAGAAAAACCTTACTATTACTTCCCAAAAAGCGGTGCACGGCATGTCTGACAGAGGCGATCGCCGTCGTCCCGGAATTGTGGCGATGGTACTCTGAATCGTGGGCTTGGCGCAAATGGCGGGAAAAGGCTCTCGGAAAGTCCAGCATCGAAGCCAGGCCGTTCGATGCAAGAAGGACGCCGGGGCCGCGGCGGCT
>JAKJDA010000325.1:3515-3821 GCA_022706165.1 Candidatus Hydrogenedentota bacterium
GAAGAAACCGCGCTTACCGCCGTCCGGGTGCGTTTTTCGCTATCGCTGACGGCGCATTCTTCAATGCGCGCCTTGATGCGAACGCGGCCATCGTTCTCCTTGCTCACCGCCGTCACATAGAGAGCATAGTGCGCGGTAAGGTCAACTCCCTTTTCGGCCCCGAACGGAACATCGATTCGCGCCTCGGTGATTTTGCGAAACGTATCGCAATTTTTGACCGACCCCAGCGCTTTGCGCAGCGGCTCGAGCTCGGCATCCAACTGCACCTCCGAACGGTTCTCCTGAGTGGCGCGAAGCGCCGTAACG
>JAKJDA010000326.1 GCA_022706165.1 Candidatus Hydrogenedentota bacterium
AAGCCGCGCCAGAGCGGGATATCCGCCGTTGGGCAAAAACGAGGAAAAATGGCGTTCGAAAATCCGCTTGCGGTGCGCCGCAAACGTGTACCTGTCGTGGTTGCCTGGCAAGACCCAGACGTTTCGCCCGCGCCGCGCCACGCCCTCGACGAATGCGCGCGCCAAAACAAATTCCTCCTCCAGCGACGTGGAGGTGAAATCTCCGGTGAACAACACATTGGGAATGCCTGTGGCGCAAAGGGCCTCGGCAAAAGCGTCTGCCCGATGCGTGGCGAACTCATGCCGGCGCCGCAAAACCACGTTCATGTTTCCCAAGAATCGCTTGTTCAACAGACGCAGAGGATTCGCCACCACTTTCCAAAAGTGGATGTCTGCGACATGCAGCAACGCATCCACCGTCGTTTCTTCCGGCATGGACGTTCTCCTGAAAGGCATTCGGCAACGATCCGCCGAAAAAAGACACCCCCCGGTCGTCTTTTGGGCAATCATGCCGGCGGGAAAAGACGGGGACTACGCCACGGGTAGATTTCCTATTTCCATGCGTTTATGTTGCGGAATGCGAAACACGAACCCGCGTTCCGGCGAATACACAAGATCGCCATTATGCTGATGGGCCGTTTCGCGAGCCACGGTGAGCCCCAGTCCCACGTGTTCGCCCGCTTTTGTCGTGAAAAAAGGCTCGAAGACCGCTTCGCGCAGTTCCACGGGAATGGCAGGTCCCGAGTTCCAGAATTCGAACTCGACCCAGCCGTCGCCTACGACGGCATGCACGCGCGCCTGCCGGCATTCCTCGTCCGCCAAGGCCTCGATCAGGTTGTTCACCAGGTAGACAAGCGCCTGTTCCACCTTGGGGAGATCTATTTGGAGCGTGGGCATGGCATCCGGAGATTCTGACTTCAGATCAATTTGGGACAGCTTGATTTCATAGCGCCGAAGGTCCAACACGCGATGGATGAGTTGCAGGGGATCGACGGCGCGCACGTCGGGCCTCTCTTTGCGGGCGACATCGGTAAGGTTGTTGATCAAGGCGCTGGACTTCCGGACGGCGCCGATGATCTCCTGCACCATCCGGCTTGATTCCTTGGTCAATTCGCTGTCGAGTTCAATGAGCTCGGCATACGCCAGGATGGCCCCCAGGTAATTGTTCACATCGTGCGTGACGCTGCTGACGCACCGGCCGATCTGAGCGTACCGGAACATTTTGTGCAGACGTCTCTGTCCTTCGGGCGAGGTCAGATCCACCGCTTCGATAACCTGAGCCTGACTTTCAGGGGCCATGGGTAATCCTCCCTCCTGCTATGCGCACTATCACTCTATCAGCAATTTACTTGGAGGTCAAGAAAAACCGCATATTCCATATACCAGACCGGGTAGAATTGTTTTTATAGATTTTCGATAAGCGCCGTTCCAAACTCGCTACAGGCCACTTCGTGGGCGCCCTCCATTAGGCGAGCAAAATCGTACGTAACGGTTCTGGATCGGAAGGTCTTCACGAGGGAACGGGTCACGCTTTCGGTCGCCTCTGTCCAGCCCATATGCTCGAACATCATCAACCCGGACAGGATGACGCTGCACGGGTTGACCTTGTCGAGGTTGGCGTATTTGGGCGCGGTGCCGTGCGTGGCCTCGAAAATGGATGCCCCTGTTTCGTAGTTGATATTTGCCCCGGGGGCGATGCCAATGCCGCCAACCTGCGCCGCGAGGGCGTCGCTCATGTAGTCGCCATTGAGGTTCATGGTCACCACCACGTCGAATTCGCTGGGGCGCGTGAGAATCTGCTGCAGGAAAATATCGGCGATCGTGTCTTTCACCAAAATCTTATCGCCGGGATTCCCGCCGCAATCGTCCCACGAGACGGCCTTGTCGGCGAATTCCTTTTTCACGAGTTCGTAGCCCCATTTCCGGAACGCGCCCTCGGTGAATTTTTGGATATTGCCCTTGTGGACGATGGTGACGGACTTGCGGCCGTGTTGGATGGCGTAGTTCAGTGCGGCGCGGACAATGCGCTGGGTGCCGGTCTCGCTGATCGGCTTGATGCCGATGCCGGAGTCGGGACGGATGTCCCAGCCGTATTCCTGTTTGAGAAACGCGAGGAGTTTTTTCGCGCCGTCGGTGAAGGCCTCGACCTCCATGCCTGCGTACACGTCTTCCGTGTTTTCGCGGAAGATGACCATGTCAACTTTCTCCGGCTCCTTGACGGGGCTGGGCACGCCGTCGAAATAGCGCACCGGGCGCACGCACGCGAACAGGTCGAGTTTCTGGCGCAACGCCACGTTGAGACTGCGTATCCCGCCGCCGATGGGCGTCGTGAGCGGGCCCTTGATCGCGACGAGATGCTCGCGGATGACATCCAAGGTTTCGTCGGGCAAATACGTGCCGCACAGTTGGTTGGCCTTCTCGCCCGCATAGGTTTCCATCCACGCTATTTGCCGCTTGCCGCCATAGCAATGCTTCACCGCCGCATCAAAGACGCGCTGCGACGCGCGCCAGATGTCCGGCCCCGTGCCATCGCCCTCGATAAACGGGACAATCGGCCGGTCCGGCGTGTCCAACGCGCCATCCGCACGCGCCGTAATCTTCTCGCCAGCCGGGACCTTCGCGAACTCGTACTTGCTCATGATTTCCTTTCTAGGAACGGCCGACACGTCGGGTCACGCCGTATAGTCCGCATTTCTCGCGGCGATCGATGGGGCGCTGTGAGAAATGCTTGCACCCAAAACGCTTGCATTTGCATAGAGAGACTGTTTCACAATGCTTAATTCAGACGGAGATATCTTCTCCGGATCTCCTGGTGTTGTACGGACGACGGTTTCCCTTTCCGCGTCGCCGGGCTGGGAAACGCCCTGGATCGGGGGCCTTGCGTCCGATAGAGGGCGTAACGCTGGACGTGGGCGTCTCGGGATGCATTCCGTTGCATACGCAGGCAATCGGTTCACGGAGCGCCCGAGTGGGCGAAGCAAGTGCGTCTCCAGCCAGGACACGACCGGCACGGCCAACCCATCGCCCATGAGGTGATAGGTCTCATTGTAATCAGCCGGAAGCTGATAGCTGTCCGGAACGCCCATGAGCCGCGCCACTTCCCGTGGCGAAAGCAGACGAGAGCGTAAGGAACTGCCGTGTACAAACAAAAGTCTCTGCCGACTAGAACCGCCGACTGGCGTCCTGAGGCATCCCGCCACTTGGTCGAATCGCGCTTCCGCCCTTTGGATACGTTGTCCATTGCCATTGGTGCGCGTTCGTCGATAGACCGTCCCGATTACGCGCTTGCCCGAGGCTTGGGCCTGTCGCACCTTGTCCAGATTCGTCTCCGACATAAGTGCAAGCAAGCGATCCGTCTTTTCAGGGGCATCCCATTCGACGCCTGTAGGTTCTTCCTCGATCAACGTGGCGAGGCGCGTGGGAGGAACGGCAGGGGCAGGCAACTCCCACCAGCGCCATTCTTGTTGCAGTGTTTCGGGAAGGGCAAGATAGGCGTCAAGCAACGACTTCGGGTGGGACCACGGCGTCGGGCTAGCGCTGTGTAGACGTTTGGGCGCGGCGACATCCCGTTGCACCGCAATCACGAAGAGGCGGGGCCTGGATTGCGGAAGAAACATGGCTGCGTCTATCACAAGCGCTCCAACGCGGTACCCTGCCTCGACTAGCACATGCACAAGCGATCGGAAATCGCCCCCGCCGTTGGAGGTGATGGCTCCCGTAACATTCTCCAATACGATAATGGGGACGCCCCGTCCCTCCGAGGCCATTCCCTGCATGAGGTTCCAAAATGGCCAGAACGTGCCGCTTCGGGTTCCCTCAAGGCCACG
>JAKJDA010000327.1:0-3472 GCA_022706165.1 Candidatus Hydrogenedentota bacterium
CGACGGAGGTGCGCACGATGGGGATGCCGAGGGTCACGTTGACGCCTTCGTCCATGGCGATCAGTTTCAATGGAATGTGCCCTTGGTCGTGATACATGCCGATGACCATGTCGAACTCGCCTTCGTGCATGCGACGAAAAACCGTGTCGGGGGGGTAGGGGCCGTCGCAGTTTATGTCCTGCGCGGCGCATGCCTCGATCGCCGGCCGAATTTCCTCTATCTCTTCGCGGCCAAGGATGCCGGCCTCGCCTGCATGGGGGTTGAGACCCGCCACGGCGATGCGCCGGCGCGGCAGCCCAAGGCGAACCAAGGCGTCGTGGCCGATGCGGATGGTTCGTGCGATGCGGTCTTGCTTGACCAAGGCGAGGGCGTCGCGGAGGCTGAAATGGGAAGAGATGTGGACAATCCGCATCGAGTCGGTGAAAAGGCACATGCGATAATCGGGGCTGTGGGTCATATCGGCGATGAGGTCGGTGTGCCCGTTGTAGGGACAGCCTCCAAGGCGTATGCCTTCCTTGCTGATGGGACACGTCACAATTGCGTCGACATCCCCGAGCAATGCCAACGATACGGCCGATTTGAGCCATGTGACCGCGCATGCCCCGGCATCGCCCTCGACGTGACCGATGCGCAAGGGGGGAGCGGGGCAATCCGCCTCGATGATCCCGATCGTGTGTGGCGAATATGGGGCCGAGCGAACGTCTTTCACCAGCACGGGCGATGGGGCGTCCGGGGCCCAGCGTCGTGCATCGGCGTATGCGTCGACGCCGCCGAAGATCACCGGGCGGCACACGTCCCACACGTCCCGGCGTTGCAGGGCTTTGGCGAGGATTTCCGGTCCGACGCCGTTCACGTCGCCCATGGTGATGGCCAAGGCGGGTTTTATTGTCATTTGCGAATCTCCGAAAGACCCGAGTATATCGCGCGGCGCCCGCGCAATTCACCTTGCTTGCCGGAAGGGGCGGCGCGCTGCGATCCTTCCTCGCCGACGCGCGCAATGGTGCGAATGCTCATTTGTTTAGAATTATATATAACTATGTATTTGTTTTGTTATCCGTGATGTAGAGAAGGATGGGTGCGCGTTCGTTCCGCGAGGATTGCGGAGTTTTTCGCCATCTTTTTCGGCGATACAGGGCGGTTCGGATGCCGGTTTGCGGTCACGGGGAGCGGGATGTCGTTGCGCGGCGATCGCCTTGACATGCCGTTTTTCCGTATGGTACTATTTGCGCCGCTGAGCGGGAGTAACTCAGTGGTAGAGTGCAACCTTGCCATGGTTGACGTCGCGGGTTCGAATCCCGTCTCCCGCTCCATTTTCGTTTTTGGGCAGAGCCCGGGCATGGGGCCGGGTTTCGGAAGTGGGCCGCTAGCTCAGTTGGTAGAGCAGGTGACTCTTAATCACAAGGTCGTGGGTTCGACTCCCTCGCGGCCCACCACTTAAGCGCCCGTAGTGTGGCCGGGGCATCGGGCAGGGGCCCAGTGCTTCGGTCGCGTTTTTGCGTGGCCAGCCGCTCAACATAACCCGTGGGCGAGTGGCGGAATTGGCAGACGCGCTGGACTTAGGATCCAGTATCGCAAGATGTGCGGGTTCAAGTCCCGCCTCGCCCACCAGAAGAAAGTGATACGCGCCATGGCTGACGAAGACACCAAGAACGCCGTAACCGAGGACGATGTCGCTGCGTCCGCTCCGGAAATCGCCGAGGGCGAGGAGAAGCCGTTTGAGTTCGTCGAAGCCCCGTCGTTCGACATCGAAGAGAAGCCTGACTGCGCCTACGAGGTGAAAGCGTCCATTCCCGCGTGCAACACGCAAAAGCAGGCGGAGGAGATTTTCACCGAGCTGTCACACGAGGCCGAGGTGCCGGGGTTCCGTAAGGGGCGCGTGCCGCGCAAGCTGATCGAGGCCAAATTTGGAAAAATGGTGAAGGGCGAAGTCGACAGCAAGCTCGTCAGCGCAGCCTATGAGAAGTTGGTCAAGGACAAGGATTTGCACCCCTTGGCGATGCCGGAGATCGACGGGCTGAAAGAGCTCGAGGAGCGCAAGGAAGGCGATCCGCTCGTCGTGACGTTCAAGTTCGAGGTCATGCCGAAAGTGGAGCTTGGCACGTACCGCGGGATCAGCATCGAGCGTCCGGTGTATGCCGTGCAGGACAAGGACGTAGACGAGACGATTGAGCGGCTTCGTTCCCGGTATTCCGTGTTCGAGACGATCGACGGAGGCGTCGCAGCGGAAGGCGATCAGGTCGTTATCAGTTTTGAAGGCACGATCGATGGCGAGCCCTTTGCAGGAGGTCTCGCGAACGATTACCCGTATATTTTAGGTTCCAAGCGCTTTTTCCCCGAATTCGAGACCGTTTTGACGGGAAGCAAGGCTGGCAGCGAATTAACGTGCGATGTCTCCTTTCCAGATGATGCGCCGCGCCCCGATCTGCGCGGCAAGGCGGCCCAGTTCAAGATTCACGTGAAGGAAGTGAAGCGGCGGAACGTCCCGGCGTTGGACGAGGCCTTTGCCAAACAGGCGGGATATGAGAGCGTGGCCGATCTGCGGGAGAAGGTGGCGGCGGATTTGCGATCCCACATGGATGAGGATAGCAAGCGCATCGTCGAATCTCGCGCGCTCGATACGGTGGTGGAGGCCAGTTCTTTTGAAATTCCGAAGTCCCTGATCGAGAACATGACCGAAGACCACTTCCAGGAGGGGGTGCGTCGTCTTCAGGAATTGCGCGTTCCGGCGGCTGAGATCGAAACGCAGCGAGAGGCGATCCAGGCAAAGGCGCGCGAAGATGCTCTTGCCAGCATTAAGCGGACGGTCTGTCTGAACGAGATCGCGGAGGCCGAAGGCATCGAGGCCGAGGACATAGACTTCGAGCAGGAAGCGGAAACCATTTCCCAGAGCACGGGCATTGAAATAGACGCGGTGACCAACTACATCGCCCAGGAAGACCGGCGATCCAGCTATATGGGGCGTATCGTTCGTCGCAAGGCGCTGGCCGTGATCGTCGATAACGCCAAAATCGTGGACAAGGAAGTGTCGCACGAGGAAATGCACGAGGAAGGGCACGAGCACTAAGGTGGTTCAGGAATTTCGCCAGTTTCACGAAAAGCATGGAGGCGCGCCGATTCCGCAGGGACGGGCCGCGTTGGGCCATGACGTGCAGGCTGTCACCATCTATGAGCAGACAAGCCGCGGGGAACGTCCGTACGACATTTTTTCGCGCTTGCTTGCAGATCGAATCGTGTTTTTGGGATATCCCATCAATGACGATGTGGCCAACTACGTCATTGCGCAGTTGCTTTTTCTGGAGGCGGAAGATCCCGACAAGGACATCAGCCTGTACATCAACTCTCCGGGCGGCAGCGTGACGGCCGGATTGGCCATCTACGACACGATGCAATTCATAAAGTCAACAGTGTCTACGATTTGCATTGGTCAGGCGGCAAGCATGGCGGCTGTGCTCATGTGCGCGGGCGCCAAGGG
>JAKJDA010000327.1:3482-3794 GCA_022706165.1 Candidatus Hydrogenedentota bacterium
CCCTCCCCTATGCTCGTTTTTTGCTCCATCAGCCCATGGGAGGAATCCAGGGTCAGGCTTCGGATATCGAGATTCAGGCCCGAGAGATTGTGCGCATTGGCGAGATGCTGGATGAGATTTTGGTCAAACACACGGGGCAACCCATTGAGGTCATTCGCCGTGATAGTGACCGCGATTTCTTCATGGGAGCGGATGAGGCTAAGGCGTACGGTCTCATCGATGAGGTGATGCGGCGCGAAGCCGCTGTATAGCTTTAGTCCCCCTAGGGTTAGACGCGCCGGAACTTCCGAATCCTACCTCGCATTTTTCTGA
>JAKJDA010000328.1:0-3455 GCA_022706165.1 Candidatus Hydrogenedentota bacterium
GCGCCCTGCCTCCACTTCCCAAACCCGCACCGTGCGATCGGGTCCTCCGGAGACGGCGAGTTTGGCATTCTGGCTCAAGGCAATCGACAAAATCGAATCGGTGTGACCCGACATTACCCGAAGGCATTTCCCCGTAGCCACTTCCCACAGCCGCAGCGTGCGATCGGCCCCTCCGGAAAGAGCATACGCCCCGTCCTCGCTCAGGGCGATCGCTTCGACCGCTCCGACGTGGCCCTCGAAGATGCGCAGACACAGGGCGCCGTCCACCTCCCACAGCCGCAACGTGCCGTCGGCGCTTCCGGACAAGGCATACCGGCCGGCAGGGCTGAAGCAGATGGCCTTCACCCAGTCGGCGTGTCCCGCCAGCGTGCGCGCCACCGTCCCCGTGCTAAGTTCCCAGAGCTGCAAGCTGTTGTCGGGGCCTCGCGTAAGAATCTGACGCCCATTGGGAGCAAGACACACGGACCGGGTCGCGTCGCGATGCGCCTCGATCACCCGAACACACTTGCCCGCCATCAAGTCCCAGATGCGGAAGGATCGGTCTCGGCTCGCGGAAACGGCGAACTGACCGTTCGCGCTGACCGCGATCGCGTCGACAGAGCCCGTGTGGCCCTCGTATATGCGCATACATCGCCCCGACGCCAACTCCCAAAGCCGCAAGGTGTTGTCCTCGCTTCCGGAAAGAAGATATTTTCCATCGGCAATGACGCTCAAGGCATTCACCGCGTCGACATGCCCCTCCAATATTCTCAAGGCTTTTCGCGCGAAGGGAAGACGCCCCTTGGCCGTTTTCAGCGACACGTTCGCCGCTTCCTGGTCCGCCGATGTCACAACCTTGCTCTCGAGCAAATGGACGGCCGCCTCATAATCTCCCCGTTCCATGTGGACATGAGCCAGCAGGAAAGGGGAGAGCCAGTCCTGGGCGTGATGCTGGGCGACTTCCGTCAACTGTTGCACCAACGCAGTGTCGGACACTGTCCCCTGGCGCCACCGCACCAATCCATAGTTGTAAACCGATTCGGGATGGTGCGTTTCCTCCTGCAAGGCCTGAGCCCATAACTTTTCCGCTTCGCTCCTCTTGCCCAAGTCCAGCATGGAAATGGCCCGATTGTTCAGCGTGCTGGGCAACGCGCCTACCGCCTTGGGAGGTGGCTGCGGGTAGGGCATCCCGGTGGTTTCTTTATAGATGCGCGCCAAGACATCGGCGATTTCCTGCATGTTGGCGGGACGCGCTTCCGGCTGCTGCTGCAGGCATGCCTTGAGCAGCGTCGCCAGATGGGCAGGCATGGAAGGCGCGCGCGGATCCGGAACGCTCTGGCTCATGTACGCCGTAAGCGCTTCCGCGCCCGCCGTGCCGATGCGCCACGTCGCTTTCCGCGTGAACATTTCGAGCACGAGCAGCGCCCAGCTCCACATATCGGTTCGGTGGGTCAGCGGCGTATGGGCATGCTGCTCTGGAGAACAATAGGCCGGCGTCATGCCGCGTGAACTCGCCAAGGGATTTCCCGGCGCCGCTCCCTCCAGATCCACGGCCGCCAAAGCCTGCGCCAGGCCAAAGTCCGTCACCTTAGCCACGCCGTCCGAGGTCATCATGACGTTCGCCGGCTTCACGTCGCGATGAATGAGGCGGTGGGCATGTGCATGGTGCAACCCCCACGCCACTTGAATGGCCACGCGCAATATCCGCTCGATGGACCGGTTCGCCCCGCCCTCGTAGAGCCGCCCATCGCGTATCCACGCAAGCAGACTTCCCCCATCGACGTATTCGGCGAAAATTCGCGGAATCCCGCCCAAACGCCTAACGTAATAACAACTTACAATGTGGGGATGAAGTCCCAGGTTAATCCAGGTCTCGCACTCGCGCTCGACATATTCGACGCCCTTGGCGCGCGAGAGTATTTCCGGGCGCGGGCATTTCACGGCCAAGTCGATATTCCATTGGCAATGGCGGACCTTGAAGACCTTGCCCATGCCCCCCGTCCCGAGCACCCCATTCACCTCGTACAGGTCCAGGATGATATCGCCCGGCGTCCAGTCGGCGGGCACATCCATCTCCGAAGGACCATTGCCAGGAACGAGACCGCTGGAGGAAATGAGGGTCGTGTCGATATTCTCTTCCGAGATGGCAATAGCAACGCCGCACCGGGGACACGCGCCGGTTAGGCCGAAATGTTCCTCGCTCACGCGCATGCGGTTGCCGCACGAGCACGATATCTGATAAAACTGCGTCATGGGGTGCGTTCTCTCGGTAAAAAAGACGTCTCGCAGTCTTCCTTACCCGTTTTTCCACGGCAACTATCGCTCGCGGTAGGGACCAAACACGCCCCCGCCGCGATGCGTTTTCACCCGTCTCCCCCTTTGGCGCACCGCTTCTCGATACGCCCCCCCCCCGCGAAGTATACCATGCGGTCCTATTGCACATCACGGACGTTCCGCGCGCCTTCCCTCTTTGAAGGTTTTTCCGCATGTTGCCGACTTGTCACGAAAAGAATATACGAAACAGTTAAGAAAAAACAACTAGACTGGACTGAAGCAATCAACGAATGAAATAGAAGAATATCTATGTGGACTACTGATTCGAGAGATTGGTTGCGAGAAGAAAAAAAGTGTAACCTCTTGCGTAAACGGTACAAACGGGGTACGCATGATGTCCAAGCTGTCCTGGAACGAGATTCGCCAGCGGGCAATCCAATTTTCGAACGAATGGAAAGACGCCCGCGACGAACGCGCCGAGGCCCAGACTTTCTGGAACGAGTTTTTCGATGTCTTCGGCGTACGGCGACGCACGGTGGCCTCCTTCGAAGAACCCGTCCGTTCGCTCAAGGATACGTACAATCGCATCGATCTTTTCTGGAAAGGCCGTCTGCTCGCGGAACACAAGAGTGCTGGCGAATCCTTGGACAAAGCGGAGTCCCAAGCGTTCGATTACCTCCAAAACCTGGCGACTTCCGGAAGAAGTGATGAGATTCCCCGCTATATCGTTCTCAGCGATTTTCAACGGGTATGCCTCTATGATCTCGAACCGGATGACCAGCGTGATCTCCCCCTATTCGGCGCCCTGCACTACGAGCGGACAGAGTTTTCGCTGGAGGATTTCTATCGGAACGTCAAGCACTTTGCCTTCGTCATAGGGCAAAAGACCCACCATTTCGGTGCGGAAGACCCGGCAAACTTGCAGGCCGCACAAATCATGGCCGACCTGCATGACGCGTTTGAGACGGGACAGTACAGCAGCGAACACCTGGAACGATTCCTGGTGCGTTTGCTTTTCTGCCTGTTCGCGGATGACACCGGCATCTTCGAGACCGCCCAATTCGAGATGTATATCGAAAACCACACCCGCGAAGACGGCTCGGATCTCGGGACGCAACTGTCCAGCCTTTTCGAGGTGCTCGACACGCCTATCGAAAAACGCGCGAAGTATCTCGACGAGGACCTGGCCGCGTTCCCCTATG
>JAKJDA010000328.1:3465-3790 GCA_022706165.1 Candidatus Hydrogenedentota bacterium
ACATGCGCAACCGCCTCCGGGCAGCTTGCCGCTTCGACTGGTCGCGCATATCCCCCGCAATCTTTGGCTCCCTGTTCCAGGGGATTATGGACTCCAAAGAGCGCCGGCAGATCGGGGCGCATTACACCTCCGAGCGCGACATTCTCAAGCTGGTCAGGCCGTTGTTTCTCGACGCCCTTTGTGCGGAGTTTGCCCAGATCAAAGCCGACCGATCAACAAGACGGCGGGCCAGATTGCAGGAGTTTCAGGACAAACTCGCCCGGCTTAAATTTCTCGATCCGGCGTGCGGTTGCGGCAACTTTCTTGTGATCGCATACCGCGAACT
>JAKJDA010000329.1 GCA_022706165.1 Candidatus Hydrogenedentota bacterium
CACCGATCCGGCGGGTTATTCGGCCGCATTTCCCAACTGCGATCTCATGAACGCTGACGTGAACGCGGACGAGGTGGTGAGCGTGGGGGACATTGGCGCGCTCGTGGCGCTGTTGACCCAGGGCTGAGCGTGGCGTCGTACTTATTTGCTCAGGATATCACGGTGTACTCATTCATTCGCAGTCTGGCCGGTTTTCTGTTGCTGTTCTTCGCCACGGTATCCGCCGCGGGCGAGTGGCAGCGAGGTTTTGAACTGGGCGGGGGTCTGACCAGCCCCGCCTATGCGAGTGTCGTATACGACGACGGCGACGGACCTGCGCTGATCATCGGCGGGGGTTTCGATGCCGCCGGCGACGCAAACTTCTCAGGTCTGGCTCGTTGGGACGGCAGCTCATTCTCTGCAATCGGCGAGTTTGGCGCGGAAGGGGTGCGCGGCACAGTGCGCGAGTTACTGGTGCACGAAGGCAAATTGATCGTTGCCGGCAATCTGCTGCAGGCTGGCGTGGTGCCGGTCCGCAATATCGCGCAATGGAACGGTGCAGGCTGGGAGGCACTCGGTCCGACCTACCAGCTCGCCTGGAACGGTCCGATTGAAGCCCTCGCGATCTACAACGGTGAAGTCTACGCCGGCGGGTCGTTTTCGACGGCGGGCGGAAACCAGGCCCGCGGCATCGCTCGCTGGGACGGCGTGAACTGGCAATCCGTCGGAGGCGGGGTGTTCCTCAGCGTGTTCCTGGCGGTGAACGATCTGACCGTGTTTCAAGATGAATTGGTTGCGGGTGGACGATTCGTTTCCGCGGGTGGCCAGGAAGCCTTCCACATTGCACGGTGGAATGGGGCGGCCTGGCAGCCCGTCGACGGCGGAATCACGTTTGTCGGCGGGGGCCCGGCCGAGGTCCTGGCCATGTGCATCCATGACAGCGCGCTGATCGTCGGCGGAAATTTTGATCGGGCCGGGTCGACACCGGCTCGCAAGGTTGCCCGGTGGGACGGCAAGAACTGGACCTCGCTTGGGGCCGGGATGTCCGGCAGCGGTACGGTTCGGGCCCTGCACTCGGCAGGCACTGAGCTGTTTGCGGGCGGCGTCTTCGCACTTGCTGACGGCGTGTCCGTGAACGGCCTGGCGCGTTGGGACGGGGTCGCATGGCGTCCCGTCGTTGAGGGCAGCGCAACGGGCGTTGCCGGACCGGTCGAGACGATCTCGTCGTATGGTGGCGAGCTTTATGTGGGCGGCGATTTTGATTTCAGGGGTGAAACGCGCGCGTACAACGTGAGTCGCTGGAATGGCTTCGAGTGGCGCGCGCTGGGGGAATTGGGACAGGGCTTGGACGATACGGTTCGATCGCTCGCCCCATTCGGCGACAAGCTGCTGGTCAGCGGCTGGTTCACGGAGGCCGGCTCCGCGCCCGCCAACTATGCTGCGTTGTGGGATGGCGAGGGCTGGAACTCGCTTCCTCCGGCACCAGGCGGGGAAGTCGATGAGGAAGTCTCAGCGGCCGCCGAATTTGCGGAGCATGACGTCATCGCCGGAAGATTTCTGACGATCGCGGGTGTGCATGCCGCACATATCGCAAGCTGGGATGCAAACGCCTGGAACACACTCGGGACGGGCGTCACGATGGACCCGATTTCCGGGGGCGGCAGCGTCAAAACGCTGGTCGTGTTTGACGGCGATCTCATCGCGGCTGGCGACTTTCGCTTCGCCGGCGGCCAGAGCGCCAGAAACATCGCCCGGTGGGACGGGGTCGCCTGGCACGCGCTTGGCGCCGGCGTGCATGGCGTCGTAGAGAACGGATCGGTTTCAGCGCTCGCCTTGTTCGGGGGCGACCTGATTGCCGCGGGAGAATTTTCGACGGCTGGCGGTCAGTCGGCGGCAAACGTGGCGCGTTGGGACGGATCGGCCTGGCATGTCATGGGCTCCGGCACGCTGGGCGAGATCGCGGCGCTGGCCGAATACCGCGGAGAATTGATCGCGGGGGGAGCGATCACGCGCGTCGGAACTCAGAGTGCCAAGGGTCTTGCACGCTGGGACGGTACGAGCTGGCGACCGTTGGCGGGCGGCGTGGACCGCGTCGTCAACGCACTTGCCGTATATCGGGGTGAACTGTACGTCGGAGGCGATTTCATTCGCGCGGACACTCTCGACGCGTATCGCATCGCCGCCTGGAATGGCCGTCGTTGGCGAGCGCTCGCGGACGAACTGAGGGTCGGCGTTGACGGCGAGGTCGAAGCGATGGCCGTCTACGACGATGTGTTGTATCTGGCGGGGAGTTTCAACAACGCGGGTGATGGTCCGTCTGCACGAATTGCCGGATGGAAACAGGAACTGGGCGATCTCAACTGCGACGGTCGAGTGTCGCTGGGCGATATTGCACCCTTCGTGTGGGCAATCACCAACCCGGTCGGCTATGAGTTCGCATATTCCCAATGCGTGATCGGCTTCGGGGACCTGGATCAAAACGGCGTCGTCAATGCGGCGGACATTGGTCCGTTCGTACAGCTGCTCGTGAGCCAGTAGGGGCATCGGGCGTTCGACCGTCGAACCGCGGCCGGTCGCGTTCGCGACCTAGCAGCGCACGTGCGCTCGCACGCGTTCATCCGCGTCGGCGGCGCATTCGTCGCGGACCCAGTCGGGCAATGCGTTCCTCTCCCGCAGCAGTTTCACGGCGTCTTTGCGGCAGTTCTGGCAGGGGTTGTTGGCGTATGAATAAAGCAGCGCGGCGTTCCAGTCGCCGGCTGGGTGCTTCTGCGCGATCTCGTGGAGATCTTTCAGCGCCCAGTGGTATTCGGAGGGATCGTCGGGCAGGGGCGAGTTCAGGATGAGTTGTTCATCGCCGGCGTCGAAATTCGCGACGAACAGCTCCCAGTCGTCGGCGCGGTGGCGGGCGGAACTGCGGGCGAACGAAGCGAGCTCGGGGTGTCGTGTGTGTGATGCGATCTGGCGAGCGCAATTTGCGATTCGCGGGTTTGAAGACTGGAGCCAGTCGAGCAGGCGCGGTGTGAATTCAAGCAGTCCGACCTGCGTGAGGGAACCCAGCAGCAGCTCAAGATGTTTCGGGTCTTGCTCGGTTTGCAGGCGAGACTCGACGGTCCGGCGGGCGTTTTCTGACGCGTGGTAACCCCATGATCGCAAGGACGGGCCGGTGCGGTTTGGATCGGAATCGATGAACTCGAACAGCTCCGTCGCGGTCATTTCCCGGATCTGATCACGCCGACTCTTCGAGGGCTGCTTTAAGGCCATCTTGAACACATTCACCTTGGTGAGTTCGCCCGCATCTTCCTCCTTCAAGCGCTTGCAATAGTGCGCGATGGCGGAGTCATGCGGCGCGGCGGCGTCCAGCAGCTTCTGTGCGGCTTCGTCGCCATGCAGGCGGTTGTAAGTCACCATTGGATGCGCGTCTGCGCTGCGGGCGGGGTCGGCCTGGAGCTGCGCGCCCATCCAGCGGGCGACGTGAAGGAAGCCGTCGGCCCCGTCCAATTCGATGATCTCGTCGGCGGCGAGGATATCTGACGATTCGGGCCAGTACGCGATCTGGTTGTAGAGCGCGGTTCGCAACTCGGGGACGCCGGAATTTACGAGCCGGGCAGCGAGCGAACAGGCTTGCTCCCAGTCATAGTGCGAATCGTCGCGCGAAAGCGGCTTTGCGAAGCGCTCGCGCACGCCGGCGGCCATGTCGTCGAGCGCATCTCCCGTACGGGCGATCTCAAATAGCCAGTCGGTGCGTGGCTGCTCGCACTGCGGGTCGAACTGCCACGAGGACTCGGAAGCCGCCCGGACAAGGTC
>JAKJDA010000032.1 GCA_022706165.1 Candidatus Hydrogenedentota bacterium
ACTTTACCAGGGGAATGGTCGCCAGGCTTGAAAAGCTGGGCATCAGCGTTTCAGACCCTGATGAACTGAACGAAGAGCAAAGGCGGCAACTCTGCCGCCTGGATATTGACCCTGATACCATCACCTGGCGCCGCGTGGTGGATACATCTGATCGTTTCCTGCGCGGCATCACCATTGGCGAAGGCCCGGATGAAAAAGGTTTCACTCGCCGCACAGGTTACGATATCACGGTGGCATCAGAGATCATGGCCATCCTTGCGCTCACCACTAGCCTGATAGATATGCGCGAACGCTTTGGACGGATTGTCATTGGCATCAGCCATAGCGGAGACGCGGTCACAGCCGAAGACCTGGGCGTGGCCGGGGCGATGACGGTGCTCATGCGCGATGCGATTAAGCCTACCCTGATGCAGACCGTAGAAGGCACCCCGGTCTTCGTGCACGCCGGACCCTTTGCCAATATCGCGCATGGGAATTCTTCTATACTCGCGGATATGATTGCCTTGAAACTGGCTGATTACGTGGTGACCGAAAGCGGTTTTGGCGCGGACATGGGCATGGAAAAGTTTATGGACGTCAAGTGCCGGTACAGCGGGCTGCGTCCGGACGCGGTGGTGATCGTCGCGACGGTCCGCGCGCTCAAAATGCACAGTGGCCGTTTCACGGTGGTTGCGGGCAAGCGCCTCGACGCGGGGTTGTTGCACGAGGACCTTGGCGCCATCCGAGACGGCGCGGGCAATCTCGCCAAACATATCGAGAACGTCCGGGCGTTTGGACTGAACTGCGTTGTCGCCGTGAACCGTTTCCCGACGGACACGCAGGCCGAACTCGATCTCGTGCGCGAACTTGCCCTCGAAGCTGGCGCGGCGAAGGCCGTCGTCAGTGAAGTCCACGCGCGCGGCGGGGAAGGCGGCCTCGAACTTGCCCAAGCTGTCGAGGAAGTCGCGAACCGCCCAAAGCAGTTCGATTTCCTCTATCCGCTCGAAACAACGGTCCAGCAGAAGATCGAAACCATCGCGCAAAAAATGTACGGCGCGGACGGCGTCGATTTCACGCCGGATGCCTTGCGCGAGATCACGTGGTTCGAGGAACACGGTTGCGCGCATTTGCCGATCTGCATGGCGAAAACGCACTTGTCGTTGTCGCACGATCCCAAGCGAAAAGGCCGTCCCACGGGCTTCCGCGTGCCGGTGCGCAACGTGCATGGGGCGATCGGCGCGGGCTTTCTCGTGGCCATGTGCGGCGACGTCATCAAGATGCCCGGCCTGCCCTCCACCCCCGGCGCGTGCAAGATCGATATCGATGAAGAAGGCCGTATTGTGGGCCTGTTTTAGGAAATTGGGGGAACCTCTTTGGGAAAGAGGTTCCCCCAAGCCCCTTCCAGAAACTTTTGTTGGCTTCGCGTGTTGTTGACGATCAGCGTAGCCAGCAAAAGTTCTTGGGAAGGGCTCTGGGGAAACCCTTCTTCCAAGAAGGGTTTCCCCAGAGTTCTAAACTATCGGGAGACCATCCAATGACCCAACAAGCCATATTGATCGAAGGCAAGCGCGTCGCGGAAACCATTCGCGCGGAATTGAAAGACGAAGTTGCGGCGCTGGCGGCGCGTGGCGTGACGCCGGGGTTGGCGGTGGTGTTGGTGGGCGAAAATCCCGCGAGTCAGGTCTATGTACGCAACAAGGAGAAGGCCTGCGCGGAAGTGGGCATGGCGGCGTTCGACCATCGTTTGCCCGCATCGACGCCGGAAGATGAACTGCTGGCGCTGATCGACACGCTCAACGCCGACCCCAGCGTCCACGGCATCCTTGTGCAGTTGCCATTGCCGAAACACATCAACGAGACGAAGGTGCTCAACGCCATCGCGCCGGATAAGGATGCGGATGGTTTCCACCCGATGAACGTCGGCAAGATGCTGATCGGCGAGGAATGCCCATTGCCATGCACGCCGCACGGAGTACAGGAATTACTGGTGCGTTATGGTCACGACCCGGCGGGCAAGCACGTCGTGATCGTTGGGCGCTCGAACATCGTCGGCAAACCGCTCGCCGCGATCTTGATGCAGAAAAAAAAAGGCGCGAACGCCACCGTGACTGTGGCGCATTCTGGCACGAAAGACCTTGCAGGCATGATGCGCCAGGCGGATATTCTCGTTGCGGCGATAGGCGTGCCGGAGTTTGTCAAGGCGGACATGGTGCGGGACGGGGCCGTCGTGATCGACGTCGGCATCAACCGCGTTGAGGACGCAACCCATCCGAAAGGGTATCGCATCGTCGGCGACGTCGATTTTGCGGGCGTTAGCCAAAAGGCCGCCGCCATTACCCCCGTCCCCGGCGGCGTCGGCCCGATGACCATCGCCATGCTCTTGAAAAATACCGTCGAAGCGGCGAAACGGGCGTAAGAGTATCGGGGGAAACCTCTTTGGGAAGGAGGTTTCCCCCGAACCCCCTTCCAGAAACTTTTGGGTGCTGCGCACACCAAGCGCAAAGGCCAATAGAAGTTTTGGGGAAGGGGTGTGGGGAAATCCTTTTTCCCAAGAAGGGTTTCCCCAGAAAACGCCGAAAGGGTTTCCCATGCTCACCTATTACTGTGATGGATGCGGCGCGCAGCTTTCCCGGGATGGACTACGCTATAAGGTCCACATTGACGTGCGGGCCGCGTACGAGGAACTCGAGATTGGCTTGGCCGATCTGGTGCGCGATCACCGCGCCGAGATGCTGGAACTAATCGAGCGGCTCAAAGACAAGTCCGCCCAGGAAATCGAGGAAACCGTCTACAAACGCTTCGACCTCGATTTGTGCCCCCGGTGTCAGCGGGCGTATCTCCAAAATCCTCTGCGTTTCCATCCCGAGCAGGGCGCGCCGGAGGACGACATCGACATGGACGGTTTTTTGCGATCGCTGGGCATGGGGGCGCCGCGCCGCACGCCGTCCAGCGACACGAAAGACGAGTAATATGCCGGTTTTGGCGGGCATCGTATCCCGCGGTTCTTCCGAGGAACTCGCCACGCGTCTTGACGCCATGCTTGCGCAGACGCCGCAACTCCCGTGGCTTCGCGCGAAGCGCTGTGCGTCGGAAGGCGCGGCGGTGGGCGGCGTGTGGCCAGAGGCGGGTCCCTTTTTGTTCGATGCTCCCGATGCGGTTATCGCGTTTCACGGGGAAGCGTATGGATTGACGTCGCGTCCATGTTCCGGCGGTGAGGTCTGCGAGTTTCTTTTGGGCCGTTTCCGCCAGCATGGCCCGAAGGCTCTTGCCGGACTTGATGGGCTATACGTCGCAGCCGTGTGGGAAAAGCGGGACCGTCGCCTGACTCTCGTCAATGATCGGTACGGTTTCAAGAAGCTCTATTATTGGGCCGACGCCGAGCAATTTCTTTTTGCATCCAGGACCCAGTGTTTTTTGTCCGAGCCTTCATTTCCCACGCGGCTGGATACTCGCGCGTTGGCCGAGTTCTTCACGCTGAGCTATCTATTGGAAGACCGCACGCTTTTCGAATCCGTCCGCGTTCTTCCTCCGGCCAGCATTTTGACGTGGCAGAACGCGCGCCTTTTCATAAGCGCCTATTGGGACTATGTGTTCGAGTCTCGGTCCGATGCCTGCGATGTTCCCGTTGCCGCGGGCGAAATGGCCGAGTTGTTAACCCACGCCGTTCGCAAGCGCAGGCATGATCGTTTGTGCCTTCAAGTGACCGGCGGCCTCGATTCCCGCGCCGTGGCGGGAGCTGTCGCTGCATGCCAGGACCTCAGACCGGTGCGGGCGGTGACGGTGGGCCACGCGCATTCCCACGATGTCCGTTTCGGACGCGCCATCGCGCGCGCGTGCGGGTTCGAGCACACGCTCGTGCCTATCGATGCGCGCTGCTATGAGCAGTATGCCGAGACGGCGGCATTGCGAACGGAAGGGTTCATCAGTGCGCAGAATGGTTGGATATTCGCCATCGATGCCTATCTCGCGGACAGATATCCCCTGGGCGTCATGAACGGTTTTCTTGGGGATTGTCTTTCCGGAGCGCATTTGCCGCAATGCGATGTCGGCGGCATGACGGAGGATGCGGTCTTCAACCATGTCTATGCCCGCATGTACGGGGACGCAGCCGAGGGAACGCTGGCGCGTCTGCTTCGACCCGAGATATTTCGACAAGTCAGGGGTTCAACGCGGCAAACGATCCGGCGCTGTTTCGATGCGCGCCCAGACCTTGGCGTCCTGAACCGCTGCGATTATATCGACCTGCACCAACGTCAGCGCCGTTTCATCGCCTCGCACATCGAATTTCTCGACCCTTTCTGTCGGGTGATCGATCCTTTCACCGACAACGCCTTGGTCGACTGGGCGCTGACGCTGCCTCTGTCTTTACGGATGGGGCAGCGTGCCTATCGGCAGGCCATCGTGACGCACTTTCCGCGCGTGGCGCGGATTCCCCGAACCGGATCGGGGATTCCATTGAAGACGACATGGCTTTACGAAGGCATGGTCCGCGCGCGCATGTTCGCCCACTACAAGCTTTTGCCGCGCTTTTCCGCGGGCCGATTGGGCGGGCACAACATGGCCGCGGCCGCTCATCCAACGGAATGGCTGCGGGGCGCCTCGCGCGCATTTTTTGAGCGGCACATGCGGCGCGCGGAATGGTGCGAGGATGTGCTGGACGTCCAAGGGGTTCGCGCGTTTGCAACGGATTTTTTGGAGGGGCGCCACGACGATTGGGGAACGGCTTGCCTGCTCTTGATGTTCGCGTTGTGGCGCGACATCTATTGCGGCGGCGAACAGCGTTCAGCGTAGCGCGCGCACTACCATGATGGCGATGATGAGCGGGATGACCGCGACGAGGGCCACCCAGTGGGCGCGCGCCCAAAGGTAGATATCGGCCAGCGTGATCATGGCAGGGAACAGCCTCCTTGTGGCGCCGTTATTCTGATTCGTGCCTTCTCAACATATTCTGGCGCCATTCTTCCAACTGCGCCGGGGTCATGGTGTCGCGGGTGGTCCGGATGACGGCTTGCGCGCTTTCCGTTGGCGACATGGCCCTCGCCTGGAGAATGCCCAAGCCCAGGGCGATGGTGACAAGAGCGATGGCCGCGCCCATGAGACAACGCAGCCGGTCCATGTAATACGGCTCGCGAAACAATCCTGCCGCCGCCCAGAAGATAGCGATCGCCGGGATGAGGAGCAGGATCGTCGGCGTTCGCACCCAGCCCACGAGGGGAACCAGGATGTACTGAAAACTGGAAAATACCAGCACAAACAGCATGGCCGCCAAACCGGCTATCGCGGTGTACAGACTGATCCGCCACAGCGGATGTGACTTATACCCGCTGGCGGACAGCGCCTCGGCCTCGATCCGGGCGGGGGCGCGCGGCGCTTTCTCCTCGTCGGAAAAAGCCGTGTTTTCTTCTTCGGGGCGGTCTTTGCGATCGGATTGCGCCGTTTTTTGGGCTTGGCGCTCGTCGAAACAGGCCAGGCAAATTTTTCGTTGGGAACGGGTGATATGGATGTGTGCGGGACAGGACAACGCGCCGCATTTTTCGCAGGGAACGGCGCAGGCATCGCAGAGCAAGGCCTTGCATTTGGCGCAATACCCAACCGCGCTGCGTATGGAACAGACGCCGCATTCCATGCTCGATTCCCTCGCGTATGTTCTCTGCGTTCACTCTAGCACAGCCGTCGCGATGGCGCCACCCTCACAACCGCAACACTGGCGCATCCACCGCTTCCGCGACGCGGACGACGTCCTCCCGGCAGGTGAAGAGCAGAACCTGAGCGGTTTGTCCAATGCGCGCCAGCAGGCCCATGGCCCGCTCGAGACGAGCGTCGTCGTAATTGGAAAAGGGATCGTCGAGCAACATGGGAATGCTTTCGCCGGAGTCGCTCAAGGCCTGCACAAGCGCGAGGCGCAGCGAGAGGTAAATTTGATCGACGGTTCCTTTGCTCAATCGCCGCTCGGGATGATCGTCGAGATGGTCCGTCTGGGGAATGCGCACCGTGATTCCGAGGTCGCGATTCAAAAACAGTTCGGCGTAGGCCCCCCCGGTGATTTCACTGAGGTATTGGGCGGCTTGCGAGGCCAGTTTCGGGGCAATGCGCGCATGGCGGTCTCGTGCGACCTCTTCGATGCGCTCGGCGGCATAAGCGGCGGCGTCCAGTTCGAATTGCAATTGTTCCCGGCGCAGCAAGAGTTCGGCTTGCTCTTCCTCGATTTCGTTGATCGATCGCAGTCCGGCCACATGCTCGGTCGCGGCGATTTGGATTGCGTGCGCTTCTTCCTGCTTCGCGGAAAATCGCCCCAGAAGGCCGTCCAACTCGGTTCGGATGTCGGCGACGGACCGATCCGATGTCTTCTCCTGCGTTCCGCTCTGCGCCACGGCGCGCCGTAGTTCGTCGATGTCATCGCCGCCGAGGATGAGGCGCGTCTGTTCGGTGAGGCGGCCTCGTTCTTCCCATGCTTCCCTGTATTGACGCGCCTGATCGGCCAGGGTCTGCCATGCCTCTAGTGAATCCACGCCCACGGCTTCGAGTTGGCGGCGCAGGGACTCTTCGTGTTTGGCGAGGTCTTTTTCTTCGGCCGCGCGCTGGCGTTCGAGCCCTGCCAGACGTTCCTGCAACACCTCGAGACGTCCTTGTTTTTGACGGAGTTGCGCCGTGCGAATCCGGTATGCGCGGAGGGCGCTCAGGGCGCTTGTATGCTTGTGTTCGTCGCGGAAGCCGCGTTCTCGGAGGAGTTTGCGGACTTCCAGCGATTTTTCGACGTCGCGCCGTTGGTGGACGTCGAGTTCTGCGCGCAAACGTTCGAGGTCGGCCTCGTATTGAGCGGCCAGGTCGCGGTTTTCGGCGAGACGTCGCTTGGCGTCTCGATACTCCTGATAGCGCGCGATGGCGCGCGTGGCCATTTCCGCGACATGGTCTTCGTGTTCGAGCGTTTCCCCCAATTCGGCGAAGGCGCGTTGGTGTTGTTCGAACAAGCGCACGACGCGCAGATGTTTTTCTTCGGTTCGGCGTTCTTGTTCGCGCAGGGCCGCCGTGAGTTCTTCCAAACGCTCGGCGCCGACCCGGAGACGATCGTGCAGGGCCTCAAGTTCGCGCGGGGTTGCGCAGCCGGATCGTTCGAGGAGGGTCTCCATTTCGGCGCGTTTGGCGTGGAATGCGGACTCCAGGGCCGCGAGTTCTTGCTCGGTTTCGGCGCATTCCGCTTCCGCGCGCGTGCGATCGCGCTTCGCGGAACGGTAGCTGGAGGCGTACCAGAGAACCATGACGAGACAGCCCGCGGCGGGCACGTAGATGCCCGTGTTTTGAAAATACATGGCTGCCGCCGTGAACACTGCCATCAGCGCCAATCCCAGCAAGGCCATGTTGCGAAACGTCGGCACGTCCGAGGCGTAATCCCGTTTCAGGTTTTGCAGGGCGTCGAGGCGGCTGTGTTGGCGCACAATCTGCTCGTCGCGCACGCGCGTATCCACTTCAAACGTGCGGGCCAGGCTGGGAAAGTCTTCGACGCCCTCGAAGATGCGGCGCGGTTCGGCGGTTTCTTCGTGAAGCCGTTCCACATGCCGGCGCAACGTGATCAGGACATTGGTTTCGTCGTCGCGCGCTTGGCGCTCAACCTGGAACGACGTGGCCAATTGTTGCAGCCATTCCATGGGGTTTGCGGCCATCCGGCTGAAATCGGGCAGGCGCGCCACGTCTTGCTGGGCCGCCTCCATGCGTGTGCGGGCCGCCGCGGCCTGAAACTCCGCGCGTTCGATGTCGTCTTGACATCGCGCCACGTCGCTCTCGATTGCGCCGAGTTCCTGGTCGACGGCGTCGGGAATGTCCTGAGAGGCCGGTCCGGCCACTTCGCCCAGGCGTTCGCGTTCCACGGCGAGCTGGTTTTCCGCCTCCGCTTGCTCCGTGCGTGTTCGATCCAACGCGGATTGCGCGGTCACGACCATGTTCTGGGCGCGTTGCACTTCGGGGGCGCGTTCGAGCGGGAAATCGCGGACGTTGCTCATCGCGAAGCAGCGTTTTTGTATTTCCTGAATGCGCTGATACAGTTCCTCCACTTGACGAAGCCGGTCGGCTTGCGTGTGCGTCTCGACGGCTCGCAGTTCCTCTTCCACGGCGGCGCGTCGGGTTTTGAGGTCGGCGATTTCGTTCAGGAGAGCGCTTCGCCGGGTCATCATGTGGGAGACTTCGGCGATCTTGGCCAACGTGTTTTCTCGTTCCGCGTCGAGTTCTTGGAGGCGGGCGCGTATTTGCGGCAGCGGCTTGGTTCTTGCCTGGGGACGTCCGATGGCGCCGATATGGGCTTCGAGGCGTTTCAGGGCTTCCTCGGACGATCCCATGTCTTCGCCGGAGTCGGCCAGGGCCAGAATGCGTTCGCGAATCTGTCCCAGGGCGTCGTCGTTGCCGAGCGCATCGAGATCGAGATGGCCGATGGACGCCGTGCTCAGGAAGACCGTTTTGCTCAGCCCGAGATGGGCGTCGGCGAACGTGGGTTCGTGGTTGCGCAGCCGCGGATATTCATGGGTGATTTCGCGGGCATGCGTTTTGTCGAAGACATGGACCGATTCGTTGCGTTTGTCGAAGCTGCGAATGACTTCCACTTCGCGGCCGTCGTCCAAGTGATAGAGGAGTCGGCCGCCGTAGGCATGGGGCGATCGCCAGGGCCGGCGAAGCGTGTGGGACTCGTCGTAGAGGCGTTGGGCGGCGCTTCGTTTTTGGCCGTACAGCATGTCGCCGATGAAGTTGCGGACGGTCGTCTTGCCTTGCTCGTTGGGGCCGACGATGACTTGCAGCCCTGGATTCAGTTGGAGGGTGCATAGCGAAAACCGACCGTATCCTTCGATCCAGAGCGTTCGAACCCTCATGGCGCATTCTCCGGCGCGTCCGCGAGGAACAGGTTGCGCCCGCGGTACGCCGCCACGCCGAGTTCGCGCGCGCGCAGGAGCATGGCGCGGCGGGCCGGGTCGGATGTGTCGCGGATTTCTTCGTTCATCCGTTCGGCGAAAAGCCCCAATACGGTGCGGTCTCGTCCCAGGGCGACGAAATCTTCCTCGGGTTCCGTGCGATCGATCAGATCAAGATGTTCGAACGCGCTCGATGCCGCGTCGCGGATGGCGTCGATGGATCCGCGCCACGCCGCGGCGGCCGTGCCTGTCAGCGTCACGCGGGCCATGGCTCCGCGGCCGTCGTTGCGGGGCAATGCGCGCAAGGCTTCGATGAGTTGCTGGCTTGTGGTGAAAGCGGAACAGGAAAGCGTGTGGGCTTGGTAGACGACGCGGCTCGAGGCCATTGGATCCACCCGCACGATCCCGTCGGAAATGTCCACTTCGAGATAATGGCGCAGGCCCAGATCGTTGAATCCGCGCCCTTCCGGCATGCCGGAATACCACATGCTCGTTGTGAAGGGGCCTGTGATGGGGGTTGCGGCGTGAAAATGGCCCAAGGCTAGATACGTCAACCCGGGACAGGCGGCCTCGACGGCATGGAACGGGGCGTAGGCCTGTTTGTCGGGGGGTTGATGGCTGCGCTCGGATCCGTGCGCCACGGCGATATGCACGCGGCCATCTTGTTGGGCGCGCAAGGCGCCGAAAGGATTGGCGGAGATGTCGAGGCCGTCGAACGCGAATCCGTGCACGGTTAGCGGAATGTCTTCCGTCTCGACCGAAGACCACGTGGGGGTGCGGAAAATGTGCACGTTGGGGGGCCACGTCTCGGTCGCATACGGCGATTCGGGCACGTAGGGGTCGTGGTTGCCTGGCGCAAGGAAGACGGGAATGGGGGCAAGGTAGGCGAATTCGCGCTGCAAGAAGGCTACGGTGTCGCGGCTGACCCGATCGAGTTCGAACAAATCGCCGGCGATGAGCAGGGCGTCCGCCGGCCAGATGCGCGCCCGTTCGACGAGGGCGTGAAACACGTCGCGCAGTCCCTGCCGGCGCCGGTTGGCGCAGGCGACGGGCATTCCGCTTGCCGCGAAGGAAGTGTCCAAATGAATATCGGCCGTATGAATCAAACGCATGGAGCGCCTATCCGTCGGTGTTGCAACGCCGCATGTTCTGTCGCTTTCCCGCGTATTGTAGACAAAATCGGGCCGCAGTCATAGCCCCGTCTTGTCGGGTTCCGGATTGGCGGCGATCACTCCTTTTTCAGAATGAAGAGGTAGTTGAATCCGCGCAGGAAGTAGTTTCCCTTGACGGCTTCCGCGTGCCAATTCCGCCGTTGGAGCGATTTGTTGCGCCGTACGACGGAGACGATGTCGATGGGGCGAAAGCGTTGTTCCAGCATGGCGAACAGCCGGAAACCGATTGGACTGAAGGGGCGGCCTTTTTTGAACGAGTCGCATACGTACAGCCCGATATAGCGCCGGGGTTTCAGCACGCGGAAGGCTTCCGCGATGACCTGTTTCATGGCTTCGTAGTAGGCGGCGTCTTGCGCGTCGAGCTTGCCGATGCACCGGGGATCGTCGCTATAGTCGATGTGCGTCGAATACGGCGGATCGACAAACAGAAAATCCATGCTGGCGTCGCACAGGGGGAGATCCCGTGCATCCGCGCGCACGATGTCTGCGCGGTGCGGCGCGATGTCGAACCCCACGGCCCTGCGGCCAAGATCGCGCGCCACGTCGATCGTTGTTCCGCTGCCGCACATGGGATCGACGACCCAGTCTCGCTCGCGGGTGTAGCGTTTCAGCAGATTCCAGATGACGTACGACGGGGTCGCGCCGAGATACGCTTGATCGCCTTGCATCCCCGCGCCGTAATGTTGCGAAGGATACTCCCAGAGCGTCGTGGTCAATATCTCGGGATCGGGTTTCCGTATCATGGAGTCAGCCATCGGCATCCGCGGCGGAACGAAACGACGCGCCGTCCGGACGCATGCCAATCAATCCTGTTCTTCGGCTTCCATGGCCGAAATGAGCCACGCGCCGTCGTATTTTTTCAGCGTGAAGTCGAGTTTGGTTTTTCCGAACGCCGCGGCCAAATAGACCGGGCCGACCGTAGCCGCGTGGTCGCTCAGCATCGTTTTTGATTTCGTCAGGTTGACTTCGGCCTTGTCCAAATAGCCGTCGCTGGCGGCTTTCGTCAGGAAATCCGCCAGTTGTTTTTTGGTGCGCAAATTCGCATCGGCGTAGTCGTCCGCGTACAGCGTCATGAGCTGCTCGATATCGCGCGCCATGATGGCCTTGCACCAGGCAGCGATGACGTTCGAGACGCGTTTTTCTTCGGAAACGGGTTTGGGTTCCGATGTCGTGGCGCAGGCGCACACAATCGCCGTAAGGGCGAGGCCAATCCAGGCATTGCGTAGTTTCACCGCGAAGCTCCTTTTTTTGTTTCGTCGTTTTGCCGCAACGGAGAGAGAACCCGTCCGTCCGCGTATGCGTATCATACGGTCCATGGCGCAGGCGGTCAAGGCGCCAGTCTGGGGCAATTGCATGAAAAAGCCGGGCGCGGATAGAGGAATGAACGCGATGGCAAAACCGGCGCGGAAAGGGGACGAGAACGCCCGAGCGAATCGAAATCGCAACGTGATGGCCCTGGGTGTCAATCCAGCAGTGCGGCGGGCGGCCAATTCGCATGATCCGCCGGGCGTTGGGGCTGGACTCAGTCTTTTAGGCCGGTCAATGAAATGCCCTCGATGATGTGACGTTGGAAGAAGAGGAACGCGACGATGACAGGGAGGGTGCAGAGGATGCATGCGGCGAGGGTGAGGCCGTATTCGTTTCCGTAGGAGGACTGAAACAGGGCGATGCCAACGGGCAGGGTGTATTTGTCGATGCTGTCGAGGAAAATGAGCGGTTCCATGAAGCCGTTCCATGACCCCATGAAGGTGAAGATGCCGAGGGTCGCAAGGGCGGGCTTGCACAACGGCAAGGCGATGCGGGCGCAGACGCCGAAACGCGAGCAGCCGTCAATGGCGGCGGCATCTTCGAGGTCGCGCGGGAGGCGCAGAAAGAATTGCCGCAGCAGAAATACGCCGAATGCGCCCGCGCCCGCAGGCACAATGAGGGCGAGCGGGGTGTCGAGCCAGCCCAGCGCGTTGAGAATGAGGTACGTGGGCACGAGCATGATCTGGCCGGGCGCCATCATCGTCGCGATGATCAGCATGAACACGAAGCGTCCGCCCGGCAGGCGCAGCCGCGCCAAGGCGTAGGCCGCGAGCGAGTCGACGGCGAGAACGAGCGCCGTTGTCGCGGTTGCGAGGAACGCGCTGTTGAAGAGCCAGCGTCCGATGGGAATCTCCTCGGGCGTGCCGAGGACTTCGCGAAAGTTGGCGAGGGTCCATGTGCGGGGCAGCAGGCTTTGGAAGTGGAGAATCTCGGACTCGGGCTTGAATGCGGTGAACAACATGATCAAGACGGGGGCGATGGCCAGCAACGCTCCGAGTGCGACGGTGACGTCGATCGCCCAAGCCCATTTTCCGGCCCGCACCATTATTGCAGGTCCTCCCGGAGTATGCGGAATTGTATGATCGCGAACACGGCTATCACCGCGAAGAGGAGCCAGCTCATTGCGGCTCCGTACCCCATGCGGTAGTTGGTGAAGGCGGTTTCGTAGATGTATTGCACCAAGACCCGCGTCGAATGTTCGGGGCCGCCGCGCGTGATCATGAAGGTTTGGCCGAAGACCTGAAACGAGCCGATGATGTTCATGATGGATACGAACAGCAGGATCGGGCGGAGCTGCGGCAGGGTGATGTGGAGGAATCGGCGCATGGGGCCTGCGCCGTCGATGGCGGCGGCTTCGTAATACTGGCGCGGGATTTGGTTGAGCCCGGCGAGCAGCACGACGATGGGGCCGCCGAGGGTCCACCAGAGGGTCATCAACACAATCGCCCACATGGCCAGCGACGTTTCGCTCAACCAGGGAATTTTGACGCCAAACGGCGCGGCCAAAGCATTGAACAACCCAAACTCGCTGTTGAAGAACCAGCGCCAGAGGATGCCGGCGACGCTAATCGAGATGATCGTCGGCAGGAAGTATGCCGCGCGGTAAATGGTTTGTCTCACGCGCGGCGTCGCGTGGATGCCAAGCGCAGCAGCCAGCGACAAGGAGATCGTCAGCGGGACGCAGAGGACGACGAAGCGCGCCGTGGCGTAGAGGGCTTTCCAGAAGCGATCGCTGTGCAGCGCCTCGGCGTAGTTGGCGAGTCCGGCGAAACGCGGAGGCGCGGGGGAGAGCATTTCCCATTCGAACAGGCTGATTCCCAGGCCATAAAACAACGGCGCGATCACGAAGGCCGCGAACAAGAGCAGATACGGCGCAAGAAACGCGTAGCCTGTCCAGGTGCGCGCGTTCATGGGGCGGCGCTCCATGCGGTGTGCCGGGCGATGATTTCATTGACGCGGGCCGTGGCGGCGTCGAGGGCTGCTTGCGGGGAGGCGGTGCGGCGCAAGGCCTTTTCGACGGCGATGTCGAGTTCGGTTTGGAACTCGAACACGAAGGGCACGCGCGGCATGTAGAAGATGTGCGGCAGGGCTTTGGCGAATTCGGATTGCGCCGGCATGCTTTGGAAGCGATCCGTTTTCAGCAGGGACGCGCGCGATGGGATTTGGCCGCCGTCGCACCAGTCCAACGCGTGGTTCGAGAGGTAGGCGATGAATGTCCACGCCGCGCGCGTGGCGGCATCGTCGAGTCCTTCGCGCAGGCACAGGACATGCGATCCGGCCCATGCCGCTGGGAGCGGGCCGATCTGCGGCATGGGGGCCGCGCCGTAGTCGAGGTCTTGTTGGCGCCGCAGATCGCCGAGCATGTAGATACCTTCAAACGCGATGCCCACGTTTCCCTGGCGGAAGCCGATCCACGAGTCGTAGGCTTCCGGCGGCGGGGCATAGCGGTGTTTTTGGACGAGGTCGACGCAAAACTGCAGCGCGGCGACATTTTCAGGCGCGTTCAAGGCGCATGCGGAATAATCGGGCGTGAAGAAGCGTCCGCCCCATTGCTGCATCAGCGTGGCGGCGTTGGTGCGCAGCCAGGTGAACACCATGCCCCATGTTTGCGGGTCGCCGTTGGGCTTTTTGGCGGCGGTGAGTTTCGCGAGGGCATCCATGAATTCGTCGCGGGTGCGCGGGGGAGCGGCCTCGCCGTGGGCGTCCACAATGCCGCATTTCCGGAACAGGGTTTTGTTGTAATACATCCCGAGGGGATGTACGTCGAGCGGCACGCCAAAGTGTCTGCCCTGGCGTTCCGTGGCGGCCCAGACATTGGGCAGAATGTCGGAGGCGTCAAGACCGTCTTGCCCCGCGCAGAGGTCGTCGATGGGACGGACGAAGCCCGCGCGGGCGAAGCGTTCGATGTTGTCTGCGTGGAGGATGAAAACTTCCGGCGCGCGTTTTCCCAGGCCCGCCACGAAGAGTTTGTTGTAGTACGTGCCCCAGTCCATGCGATGCATGCGCACCTGGATGCCGGGATGTTCGGCATTGAACTTTTTCACTATTGCGAGTATGGTGCG
>JAKJDA010000330.1 GCA_022706165.1 Candidatus Hydrogenedentota bacterium
CGGCAGGCGGCGTTACGCTTCTGCTGCAGCCGCAACTGCGTCCCTGGATTTCGGAGGCTCAAACGGGCCCCAAGACCACGATAACGTCTCCCGAGGGAGCGTTTATGTTCGCCGGCATAGACGCAGGCCGGTATGCCGTCCAGCAGGCCAACGCCCAGAACATGGCCGGACGCGACAGCATCGTCTACGTCGAAGCCGATGGGACGTCGAAAATCGAAGGCCTTGTTCTTACGGCGAAAAAGCGCTCCACCTCCATAACCGGCGTCGTCATCGATCCCAGCGGCGTTCCCGCGCCTGATCTTGCTATCGAAGCAGGACCTGCCGGTTCGCCCGCCATGCGCACGCTCCGCGCGATGACCGGGCCCGATGGACGATTTGTTTTCGAAAAACTCGAAGGCCCGCGCCACTATGACCTGGTCGTGTCGAGCCATGTGGGCGTTGCCGTTCAGCAGAAAGTGGAGGTAGGCGAAGAGGTCACGCTCCAGCTCATTCCTCCCAATCGACTTGCGGGCGGCGTGTTCGACGAAAAGGGAGCCGGCGTGGCGGGCGTGACCGTTTTTCTGGCCGCGTCCGACGACCAGGCCTTTCCGGTCATGTTTGCTACAAAGCCAGAAACTCAAAGCAAGGTCGAAGGGCATTTCGAGTTCCAGAACGTTCCTGCGGGAACCTATACGGTCGAGGTGCGGGACAAAAACCACGGCAGCGCCTCCTCCGAACCGGTGACGATAACCCCGGGCGTTCAGCGCGACGATGTGCGGATTGTCCTGAAGGCGAACCCCGCCTTTGCGGGCGTGGTCATTGGCCCCCTGGGACAGCCGATAGGAGGCGTTTCGATCGCTCTGTTCCGGCAGAGCCCAAACGAGATGGCCGATCTCCTGCGACAGACGAAACCGGGTCAGGCAACGAGCGAAGCAAGCGGCGTGACCGACGCTTCCGGCGCGTTCTCGATGGCGAATGTCGTGCCCGGCGTCTACATGCTGGTCGCTTCCCACGACGAATATGCCCGAACGCAACTGCGGGGCACGGTGGTCATGCCGGGAAAGGACATAGCAGGATTCCGAGTGGGGATGGCGCTAGGCGGCTCCATTGTTGGACAGTGCAGCATGGCCGGCGGCGCGAAGGGAGGGGTGGCGGTGCAATGCGTCGGTCCCGGAGGGGTCTACGTAGCGGCGCCCGATGAGGAAGGCAAGTTCCGGATGGATCGCGTGCCCGCCGGGGCATACATGATCCAGACCGTGGATGTGGCGCGCGTAGCGCGAGAGGGATCCCGAGCGGCGGCGGCGGCCCCGACCCAGGTGCTGGATGTGTTTGATGGACAAACCTCCTATTTCGACGAGACGCAAGCGCAACGGGGCGTGGATGTGTCCGGGGTTGTCATGGGCGGCGAAAAGGGACAGCTCATCGCCGTTACCGTGCGCATGCCCGGCGGGAAACTGCCCGAGCAAGTGCGGCCCGGGAACCTCGAACAGGCTGTCGAACAGGCCCGTTTTCTCGGAGGCAAGGCCATTGCGGGGCCGGACGGATCGTATCATATCCGCAATGTCCGGCCTGGGAAATATCTGCTCGAGGTGGCCGTGTTGGATTTCGATCCAGCCAGTCCTGCCGCTCTCGAGGCCAATGCGAATGCCGACCGCGCGCCCCGCGTCCGGCAAGACCTGCTCGTGGGCGAGTCCTCAATGGAGGTTCCGCCCATTGTTCTGCCGCCGCGCGAATAAGGAGAGGCGACGGTGCGCTCGATGAAGGTGGTCTTCGTTTTTCCGCCCTATAACGTTTCCGCATCGTGGGGTAGCGGCCGCAGGATGCGGGAGGGCGTTTTGCCACCGTTGGGCGTGGGGTATTTGGCCGCTTCCATCGAAGCAGAGGGGCACCGGGCAATGCTGGTCGATGCGGCGGCGGAAGCGCTCTCGATTGCCGAGACGGCCGAGGCCGTATTGGCGCATCAACCGGACCTCGTGGGCATTACCAGTCTTACCCACCATGCCATCGCCGCCTACGACGTCGCGGCCTCCCTGAAGTCCCGAATGCCGGCTCTTCCCATTGTCATGGGCGGCCCCCATGTCACCGCTTTTTGGCAGGACATCCTGAAAGATTGTTCCGCCATCGATTGGCTTGTGCCGGGAGAAGCCGAGCGATCTTTCGCCGGACTGGTCAATGCCTTGGCCGATGGGCGCGAGTATGCATCCCTTCCAGGACTCGTCTACCGCGACGCCGCCGGCAATGCCGTCGCCACGCCCCCTTTGCCGCCCCTCCGCATCCTCGACCAGGTTTTGCCGCCGGCGCGCCATATCTACAACCAGCGAAGCTACCGCCCCTTGCCCAATCAAGGGCGCCGATCTCCCGCCGCCATCGTTTTGTCCTCGCGAGGCTGCCCCTATGGAAAATGCACGTTTTGCTTTCAAGGCGGGCGCTATGCTTCGCCTTACCGGCGGCGCACGCCGGAGAACGTCATCGACGAAATCCGCGAGTTGGTTCACGGACAGGGGTTTCGCGAGATCATGTTTTGGGACGAGAATTTTTGCGTGGACACGCAGTGGATAGTAAAGTTTTGCGATTTGCTGGACCGCGAGGCGCCGGGGATCCCCTGGACCGTTCAGGGTTGCGTCAGCACGGTTACGGAGCCGATGCTCCAGCGGATGGCCATGTCCGGCTGTTACAATATCTTTTTCGGTTTCGAATCGGGATGCCAGGAATTGCTGGACCTCGTTCACAAAGGCATCACGCTCGATATGGCCCGGGCGGCCATGGCCCATGCCCGCGCCGCAGGGCTGGAGGTCCGAGGCTCGTTTATTCTCGGTTTCCCCACCGAAACGCTTTCCATGAGCGAGGAAACCGTCCGTTTTGCCTGCGAACTGAGTCCGGATTACGCCAATTTCGTCCCTTTTCACCCATGGCCGGGCACGCCCATCGAGGCCTTTGCCCTTAGCAAGGGTAGATACCTTGGGTGGAAAAACGAGTTTCTGGCTCCCTCCTATGTCCCAAACACCTACGCCGATGCAGACGCCTTGGTCCGCATGCTTCAGCACGCCTATCGGCGCTTTTATCTACGTCCCCGATATATTTCTCGCATGCTATGGCGGTCTCGTACGCCAACCATGTTGCGCCGGACAATGCTGGGGGTTCGCTTCTGGATTTCCATGCGAAAGTGATTGGAGACGTGAAAAGTCGAGTGAAAATGGGGACTCTCTTTTAGTATGTCCCTGTTTAATATTTTTGTTTATTTATGTCACCGAATTATTTTCCGATAGTTCAATTTTTTCGGGAAAAAAGCAGAGGCGCGCGGCGCATGAACCACAGTAAAGAGGAAAAAAAAGAAACGCTAAATAGGGACGGAGTTGTTGGCCGTTTCGCGCCGTTGGCGCTGTTCCTGTTGTTGTTGGCGGTTTACTTGATCAACGGCGATCTGCTGGTCGTCAATGACGCTACGCCCAATCTGTACCTTCCGGTCAGTCTTGTGCGCGAGGGCAATGTCACGTTCACGCCGGACGAGTATCCTTTCATGTTCATTTGGAACGTCGACACGCCGGCGGGGCAGCAGCAACGCTTGTTTCCTCCGTGGGACATGACCTTTCAGGGAGCGTCCATTCTCGATCTGCATCGAGCCGGCAAGGCTCGCGTCAAGGGCGGCATTTACATGGCGGTGGAGTCCGTGCGCGAAGGCCGGTACGTGAACTTTTTTGGGCTGGGCACAGGGATCAGCGCATTGCCGGTTATCGGGCCGCTGACGGGAGT
>JAKJDA010000331.1 GCA_022706165.1 Candidatus Hydrogenedentota bacterium
GTCTCCGCCGCCGTGCCGTCGATACCGCGCACGAGTTTGCCGAACACGACCAGCCCGCCGCCCACGCCGGTGCCGAGCGTCAACAGGCATACCGACTCCGCGCCGCGCGCCGCGCCCGACCAATATTCGCCGTAGCACGCGACGTTCGCGTCGTTCTCGACAAACACGGGAAAGCCCATGCGATTCGTCATCAGGTCCGCCAACGGAACATTGTTCCAGCCCGGCAAATTCGGGGGCGTATAGACCACACCCGTCTGCCAATTCAGCGGCCCGGGCGCGCCAATGGCACCGGACAACACGTCCGCACGCGTCAGACCGGCCTCCTGCAACGCCGCGTCGATGGAGGCTTCCATCGCCGCCATAACGGCCTCAGGCCCGCCCGCCGCGTTGGTCGCCCGCGAATCGCGGCTCAACAATTTCCCTTCCGGAGTGACGACCGCGGCCCGCGCATTCGTGCCGCCCAAATCAACGCCAATGACTACCTTGCTCACCGATGCCTCCTAATTTAAGATTCACCACAGAGACACAAAGGACACAGAGGAACACAGAGAAAAGAGTAAGGCGGCAAAAGAACTCTCGAGGTTCCGTCCTCTGCGCCTTTGCGTCTTTGCGTTAAATTTCTCTCTTCTCTTCCTTTGTGCCTTTGTTTCTTGGCGTCTTTGTGTTAATGCTCTTCTCTTAAAGCGATTTGATATACGCGATTGCCTTGTCCATCCGTGCCAGGCACGTGTCTTTGCCCAGCAACTCCGCCAACTCGAAGAGTCCAGGCCCGACGCTCTTGCCGGTCAATGCGAGGCGCGTGGGATGGACAAACTGGCCGAGGCTAAAGCCGCTCTCCGCCGCCTTCGCTTCGTACGCAGCCTTGAGCGTATCGTGGTCCCACGTCGCGACCGACGCCATCATCTCGCGCAACGCGCTGACACGTTCGACTGCACCCTCGGCCTTGAAGTGTTTGTTCACGGCCTTTTCCTCATACGCCTCGACGTCGCGGAAGAAGAAATCGGTGTACGCGACGATGTCGTTCAGTGTCGGTATCTTTTCCTGGCAAATGGCGGCCATCTTTGCCAACCATTCCGGCGATTTCGACAAAGCATCGAGTCCTGCCTTCTGCAAAATCGGCAGCACGCGATCGCGCAGGCTCTCTGGTGTCAAGCGACGGATATGCTGACCGTTGAGCCACTGGAGTTTTTTCAGGTCGAACTTCGCGGCGGACTGTCCTAGGCGATCGAGCGTGAAGGCCTCGATCAATTCCTCGCGCGAGAACAATTCCCGCCCTTCTTCGGCGGGCGTCCACCCCAGGAGCACGACGTAATTGATGATGGTCTCCGGCAGATACCCGTCATCGCGCCAATCCAAGACATTTGCGCCGTGCAAGCGCTTGCTGTATTTCTTGCCGGTCTCGTCGAGCACCATCGGCAGATGCGCGAACTGCGGCAACGCGTAGCCCAAGGCCTTGAACAACAACACATGGCGCACCGCGTTGGTCAGGTGGTCATCGCCGCGCATCACGTGCGTGATCTGCATCAGGCCGTCGTCCACGACGACCGCCAAATGGAAAAGCGGCTCGCCGTTCGGCTTGACGATGATGAAGTCGTCGATCTCTTTGTTCTCGATGCGGACCGTGCCTTGTACCAAGTCGAGGATCTCCGTCACGCCCTCAGGCACGCGGAAACGGACGGCATACGGCGCATCGCCCATCGCGGCGACTTGCTCTGACGACGCATCGCGCCAGGGACCTTCGTAGCGCGGCGGACGTTTTTCCGCGGCGGCCTTCTCGCGCATCGCATCGAGTTCTTCCTTTGTGCAGAAACACTTATACGCCTTGCCCTCGGCAAGCAGGCGATTCGCTTCCTGGATGTAGAGGTCTTTGCGCATCGACTGCTTGTATGGCCCTAGGGCGCCCTTCTCCGGCACACCGCCGAATTCCGGCCCCTCGTCCCAATCGATGCCCAGCCACTGAAGGCCCTCGCACATCGCTTCCGCGTACTCGTCCTTGCTGCGCTCGACGTCGGTGTCCTCCAGCCGCAGGATAAACGTGCCTCCGGTCTTCCGCGCGAACAGCCAGTTGATGAGGGCTGTCTTTGCCGTTCCAATGTGGAGAAATCCTGTGGGAGAAGGGGCAATACGGACGCGAACGTTGCTCATTGTTTCCTCGAATCTGTCTGCAAAACCATGCCGATTGAAAGGCGATAGGATACATATTTGGCGGGAACGGTTCATCTTTTCCGTGGATTGCGCTAAGGAAACCCCTCCCGAATGCCAGTCCTGAGGAGGCGCTCCAATGCAAAGGAGCCTCAGGAATTTCGCGGTGAGACATTCCGAAATGCTATCCTTCTGCGCTTGATTGGGCGACTTTGAAGGCGGAAGGACGGTCTGGGGCATGAGCAGCGATAGGACGACGGCGGCGATCTTGAGTGTGCAGGCTGTCTCGAAGCGTTATGGCGCGCAGCAGGTGCTGGATTCGGTGTCGCTGACGATTGATGAGGGTGACCGCATAGGTCTCATCGGCAGCAACGGTTCGGGCAAATCGACGCTGTTGCGGATCATGACCGGCATGGAAGTGCCCGAGGACGGGATTGTGACGCGCATGCAGGGGTTGCGCGTGGCGATGCTCGAGCAGCAGTGCCGCATCGATCCGTCGCTGAGCGTGGGGGAGGTGTTGCAGCATGCCGGGGATGACGTAAAGGCGTTGTTGGATGAATACCATGCGCTTTCGTCGGAAATCTTTGAAATCGCCCCCGGCACGTCGATGCGCGCGCGCGCCGAAGCGCGGTTCACTGCGCTGGAACACGAACTCGAACTGACCGGCGCGTGGAATGCGGAGCACGACATTCGCCGCGTCGGCATCGCGCTTGATTTGCCCGAGCCGACGCGCGGTCTGGCCAGTTTGTCGGGCGGCGAACTGCGTCGCGTCGATCTCGCCGCCACGATCTTGCGCCGACCTGATTTGCTGTTGCTCGACGAGCCGACGAACCATATTGACGTGCGGAGCGCGGCGTGGATCGAGGAGTTTTTGCAAGGCTACGGCGGAAGTTGCATTCTTGTGACGCACGACCGCTACTTTCTCGATCGCATCGTGAACCGCATCGTGGAAATCGAGTTCACAAAGCTGGTTTCGTATCCCGGCAATTATGAGCGTTTTCTGGAATACAAGGCGCTTCGTCAAGAGCACGAGGCGCGTTCGGAGGCGAACCGTCGCGCCACGATGCGCCGCGAACTGGCGTGGTTGCGGCGCGGCCCCAAGGCGCGCGCGACAAAACAGAAGGCGCGCATCGATCGCTATCATGAACTGGAAGAGCAGGGACTGCCGCCAACGGAGCGTGAATTCACATTCCAGATTCCGCATTCCCGACGTCTGGGCAAACAGATTCTTGAAATCGACAAGATCGCCCGCTCGTATGGCGATAGGGTTCTTTTTCGCGAACTGACGTTGATTATGCAAAAGGAGATGCGCGTCGGCGATGGGGCTCGAACCGCCGGACTCGGGAAGAATCGTTACGGGGGAGGCGACGGAGTTCCTATACGTCGATCAGTCGCACGAGACCATCGACCCGGATCGAAGCATCCTGCATCACATTTCAGGGGGCCGTATCGAAGTGGATGTGCGGGGCCGAACCATTCATATCCCTGCATATCTTGAAAGCTTCCTTTTCGATCGTGAGTCCATTCGCACGCCGATGCGCAATTTGTCCGGAGGCGAGCGAAACCGTCTCGATCTCGCGAAAAAG
>JAKJDA010000332.1 GCA_022706165.1 Candidatus Hydrogenedentota bacterium
AAAACACGCCGCGAAACCCCCATGCAAACCCGAATGAATCTTCCGAGCCGAGATAATCCGCGCGGGGAGCCGCTGCGCCATCGATGAGGACTTGGTTGTTCCCCTCCATCACGAATCCGAACTCGGGAAATAGAGTTTCATCCGTGGCCACGCTCCAGGATCTCCCTACGAGATGGCCGCGTCCTTCGACGCGCCAAAACATTTCGTCGCTCGCGAATGACAAAGGGAAAGCCCATCGCCGCCATGTTGCATGAAAGTAGCCGAGTTCCGGGTCCCATGCAGACAACCGCTCGAACTCGACAAAGCTGTAATTCATGAAGTTGTGAGGCGTCTCGTTGCACAAAACCACGCGGGCGGATCCTGCAAAGGGCATGGGAATATGGCAGTTGTAGGATTCCAGCGATTTTTCCAGAAACGGCGACGAGAAGTGCAGGGCGCGCCCGCAGCAGCCGTCCGCGAAAAAATCGGCGAGAGGGACCCGCACGGCAGGCGTCGCTTCGCCATTGTAATACACTTCAAAGATAATGCCCCGGCCGCACAGGGCATCGAGTTCTTCGGATTGCCCCTCCTCCGCGGAGGGAGGCTTCACGAAGTGACGGGTGCAGTGTATGCGGTTGATGACGGCGGGGCCTTCAATGTCGGCGATGGTCATGGCCCGGCCCGCATCCAGGGTTTCCAACTCGGGATAGGCGTCGTATGCCCATCCGCCGTTTGAAAAGCCGAAGGCGTCTCCGTCGCGCAATGCCGCCATTTGCCGCCAGAAGGGGATCGTTTTCATGCTCTCTCTTCCTTGCATGGTTGGAACGCGGGACGTCCGCTGGATTTACTGAAAGGAACAAACGTATTCCACGATGCCGTCATCCACTGCAATCTCGAAGGAGGAATCGCCGGGCACATCGAAAAATGCGCCGGCTGGGTAGACGGTCCAGTCGGTCGTGTCCGAAAGTTTTGCGCGGCAGGTTCCCGCGATGATTTCCATGCGCTCGGGCGCGCCGGTGCGGAACTCGTAGGATCCTGGATAGATGAGTCCCAGGGTCTTTTTAGAGCCATCGGCGAACTTCACCGTGTGGCTGACGACGTTTCCATCGAAATAGATGTTCGCCTTGCATACGGCAGTGACAGCGGCGAATTCCAGGGGCGTTGGGTGCGTCATGACGATTCTCCTGTGTTGCGACCCATCCTCCAGGGTTGTGGGGAGGCATGATACCCAAATTCCCCAGAGGCGACAACCGAAACGATCGCCTTTTCTCCTCTTTATCGCTGAGCGGCGATTAGGTACAATTCGCGCCCGTGGCTTGATCGGGGCGCGGCGCCCCGGACCTGTTGGGCGAATGATGCGATGGGGAGAGAGCGAGATGACCAATCCAATACCTAAATACACCGACCTATCCGGCGCGATCGAGCTGATTTCGCGTTTCGGCGACGAATATGCCGTCGTCGAGAACCCCGGTTACGTATATCCGCCGTATGATATTTATCCCCTGGCGCCGCGCGCTGAAGCATTGTCGGAGGGTATCCTCGGGGCGGTCATGGACATGGACGGCACGACGACGACGACCGAGCCGTTGTGCCTGCATTCGCTCGAGATGATGGTGCGCCGGATCACCGGGCGCGAGCATGATACGGCGTGGGCGGGACTGGACCGCGAGCGCGACTATCCGCACATCATTGGCAACAGCACGACCAAGCATGTCGAATACCTCATTCGCACGTACCAGGCTGACATCCAGGCGTCGGCGTTGCAATCCTTTCTCGTTTATGCGGCCGCATGGACGGTGGGCCACGCCGCCGATCCGGGACGTCGCCGCGAGGTTGCGAGCAATCTGTATGCGCTGGGCATCGGCGACATGATGCGCGACGAGCGTTTCGTGCAGTTGACCAAGGCCGCAGACCTGGACAGCACGTGTGCGCGCGAGGCGATTGCACAAGTGACCGCGCACTATGCGCCGCGTCTGCCGTTCAACGATGTCACGAGCATCGTGCGCGCGGCAGTCGACATCTACTACCAACGCTACCATTTCATCCTTGCCCATCTCGCAAAAGGGGAAGGTGCGGAGTTCGCCAAGGCCATTCTCGGCAGCGCCGACAAACACCTAATCGAACCGATGCATGGCATAGGCGTTTTTCTTGCCTTGATTAAGGGTTGGCTCGACGATTGTGCCGATGCCTGTTACCCGATCCTCGCGGACTACCTCGTGTCCATCGGCGAGTCCAAGGCCGAGATCGACGCGTTGCGCCCCAATCTCGCGAAGTTGGCGAAGTACTTCAAGGACCGCCCGTTGGCGGTGTCGATTGTGACCTCGTCGATTCACTACGAGGCGAACATCGTGTTGAGCGAGGTGTTCCGCGTGTTGGTCGAGGAAATCAAGACGTGGGACGTGCCCGCCGAAAAGCGGCTGTTTCTGTGCGAGCAGTTCGCGGACTACAAGAACTACTACGACGGTTTCATCACGGCCAGCGATTCGAGCGAGATACGCCTCAAGCCGCACCGGGATCTGTATTCGTTGGCGCTGCACCAAATGGGGATTGCGCCCGCCGACTTCAACAAGGTCGTGGGTTTCGAGGACAGCGAATCCGGGACCATCGCGATCCGGGCCGCGGGCATCCCTGTGTGCTGTGCGCTTCCGTTCCCTGAAACGAAGGGCCATGCCTTCAACGCCGCCACGCACGTCGCCTACGGCGGCGTGCCCGAAGTGATGTTGAAACACCGGGTATTCTTGCCCGAGTCGTTGTTGCGTTAAAGACGAGAACGAGGGAGGACATTCCGATGGCAAAGCCGCGTATTCATATCGTGAGTTATACCCACTGGGACCGCGAATTCCGCTGGGAGTTCGAGCGGACGCGGATGCGTCTGGTGGATTGCATCGATCATCTGCTGGATATTTTTGAGGACGATCCCAACTTCGCGTCGTTCATGATGGATGGGCAAATGACGCTGATTGACGACTATCTTGAAATCCGTCCCGAGCGTCGCGACGAGATCGTCAAACTGGTGCAGGACGGCCGCCTCGAGATCGGGCCGTGGTTCACGCTCCCCGATTGCGCGCCGATCAACGGCGAGTCGGTCGTGCGCAATTTGGCGTACGGCATGCGCATGGCGTCGGAATTCGGCACGCCGTTGATGTGCGGCTACAACGTCTTTTCCTTCGGCCAAATCGCCCAATTGCCGCAGATATATGCGGACTTTGGCATCGACACGATCATCTTCTACAAGTACATGGACCCGAAGCGCACGAAGTATCCCGAGTTCTTTTGGGAAGCGCCGGACGGCACGCGGGCGTTCGCGTCGCGGTTGGGCCGTGAAGCGCGCTGGAACTTCTTCTTCGCGGGTCACATCCCCATCGTCTACGACCGCGATCAGTGGCATAAGGACTGGCAATACCACTGGGGCGAAATGGGCAAGATATTCCACACCGCCGACCCCGACAACCACGGCTGGTTCTATGACATCCTCGACCCCGAGACCTCGTTCTATCCCGCCAATGTCGAGAACGGCATGGAGCGCACGCTGAAGACGGTCGAAGGCACGGCCGTGCCCAACTCGTTGCTTTTCTTCGAAGGCACCGATTTCACCGAGCCGCACCCGATGACCTCCGAGTACATCAGGGAAATTCAGAAGCAGTACGGCGACAAGTACGACGTGCGCCACAGCACCTTGGCGGCCTACCTCGAAGAAATGCGCGCGGGCATGAAGGGGCGCAAAGACCTCGATGTCGTCAGTGGGC
>JAKJDA010000333.1 GCA_022706165.1 Candidatus Hydrogenedentota bacterium
TCCCAATCGTAGCCGACGGCGCAGGCGGTTTCGTATTCGGGTTTCCATACGTAGCTGGAATGTGCGAGATTGAGCGGCCCCGTCACATACTGTTGCATGAGGTGGTCGAGAGGCCGTCCGGTTGCGTGCTCGATGATTTGTTGCAGGTATAAGTATGCGGCGCCGCTGTATCCGAAGCGTTGGCCCGGGGGAAAGTCGAGTTTCATGGGCCAGTTCGCGCTGTGCCGCAACGGAAGGCCCGAGGTATGCGCGAGGGCCATGCGTGCGGTGATGGCGTCGTAAACGCGTTTCGCGGGCAGATCGGCGCGGTCGTCGTTGTTTCCCCATTTGGGCGCGGCGCGGACCGCCCTCCGCTGGAGTTCCTCGTGGTCCTTCCAGTCTGCGCGCAGAATCTCCCCCAGTTCCGCCATCGTGACGAGCTTCTTCTCGTCAACAAGATCGCGCACCGCCGCGAGCGAATCCGCGACCGTGCCGATGCCGCCGCACATGATGCCGCTCTGATTGTATTTACACCCGCCCTGCGAGTAATCCTTCGCCTTCGCGATGCAATCCCGATAGGCGCCGGACATGAATGGCGCGGGGTTGAGGTCGTGCCAAGCCCGTTCGCACATGCGCGCCGCCTCGACGGCGGACGCGATCATGGCGTCAAGCTGGCGCAGGTATTCGCGCTCGAAAGCCGCCGCGTTCTCCGGCAACGCGCATGCCGGCCCAACCGGGAAGCCCGCAAAGTCCTTGCCATTGTTGAAGACCGCTTCAAGCGGCTTCGCGAGGTTCACTTCCGCCGCCATCGACGCGACGATCTCGCGCCCTTGGATGCCCGGCTCGTAGCATCCCACAAGCACGTACTGGGCGATGTCCTCCGCGGACTTTCCCCGGCGGCGGAACATCTCGCCCAGAACCTCTTCGTTCGCGAAGACGATAGAGGTCCGTCCGTTTGCGAGGCACCTCGTCACCTTCTCAAGCTGTTCGCGCGGTGTCTTCTTCCCGAACCGGTACGTGAGCTTGGGATTCGGGCGGTTCAGTTCGTGATGAAGCTCGAAGCCGAGTTCGGTGAGTTCATTCCAGACGGGGACGCCCTCCGCGTCATAGCCGCCGAAGCCGATGTTCTTTCCATTCGGATGATGTTGCGCGTAGAGGCGCGTGAAATAATCGGCGAGCAGTGCCTTTGCCGAGGCGCGCGTCTCGCGTCCGGCCGCGAGATCGTCGCGATAAAACTTCACGTAAAGGCGGTCGAAAAGCCCTTGGGAACGCACGCATTCGCCCTCGGCCTCCTGGCCGCGGTCATAGACGAGCGAGAGCTGCAGCGCCTCGCGGAACGTGCGCGGCGGACGTTCCGCGATGGCGCGCAGGGATTCGGCGCATGCCTGCATCCCCCTCTTTTCCGAGACCGCAGCCCAGCGGACGCAGAGCCGCGACAGGGCGTCGTACACCTCCGCCACGCAGTCAAGAAACAGACGTTCGTCATCGGTCTTGGCTGTTTCGAGGCGTTTCCGCGCACGGTCGGCAAGCCCTTTCGGCCCCAGCGAGAGGATCGACTCCCAGTCCGGGCACGTATGGCTCGTGTCGAGGCGCGCCAGCCATGCCCCGTTTGTCGCGTTCATCCCTGCGCCGCAGCGCTTGCGTTCGGGCGCCGATCCGGCGAATGCGCGCAGCCGCAGCGCGCGCCGCCGGTCAAGCAGGTCGCAGTCCGCGAACCAGTGCACGAAGGCATCGTCCGCGTTCGCCGCAAGCCGCACGTGGTCGAACAGCGCCGTCAGCCATTTTGTCCGCGTGACGATGAACGGTTCCCTGGCATGCGCCTCCGCGATCGCGTCGAACATCTTCTCCAGTTCGGCCCGTGTCTGCCCGCTCTCTTCGTCAATCCCCGCGCCGCCGATGGGTTCGGTGGTGAGGGACCAACCGAAGCAGCTCTGCCCTGCCGTCCACATCGCGGCGCCTGTCACTGTTTTGAGAAATTCGCGTCTTTTCAAGGTCGCTTCCTCGCTGTCCAAGTGAAAGAAATTATCAACTAGATGCCGAAGGAATGCTTGTGTTTTTTATTTGAAAAGGACAGGCGCAGGGGCCCAGGTCGCCGTCGATCATCTTCCCCGCGGCATACTTCCCTGGCGGGTTAGTGAAACACTCCGCGTCCGTCCGCACGGCGACCGGCCGGAACTCCGCCGCCGCAGCCCTGCCGAATAAAGTGCCGTTAAAAGAACCGCATGCACTGCCACGCATTTGAGTCCTTACTCACGATGAAAGCAGTATTTTCCATTAGGCAAGATTTGTCTTGGATGATTGCGCCAAAAAAGTGTATTTTTTTGACACTCGAAGCAAGAGGGGAATTCGCGGCAAACTCCATGCCTATCGACAAAAAGAACAAGCTCCAATCCGACTTTCTGAGACAGGTTGGAGGCAACGTTGAAGGGTTCTTGCTTCTGCTGGACATGATGCCGGACACGGCGGCCTACCTGAAGGACCGCCGAGGGCGCATCATGTTTCTAAACAAGCGGAACTGCGAGAACTGCAATGTGAAGGAAATCTCCGCCGCCATCGGGAAGACGAGCTATGACCTTTTTCCTGAGACGTGCGCGAAGAATTACGTGGACACCGACAACGAGGTGATGCGGACAGGCGAACCGCTCATCAACGTGATCTCTTTTTCGCCTGATTTAACCACCAAGTTCATTTGCACCAGCCGTGTCCCGCTTTACGGAAAGAGGGGACAGATCATCGGGGTCGCCGCCATCTACCGATATGTCACCGACGCAAAAGAGATTCCGGAGTGGTACAGCAACTTCTCGGACGTGGCCGCATTCATCAACACCCGTTACGCTGAGGCGATCGCCATCGATGAGTTGGTACGGCTGACCCGCTGTTCAAGCAGCCAGTTCCGGCGCGGCTTTAAGAAGTTCTTTAAAATGACGCCGATGGATTACATCCTCTTGACGCGCATCAACGCCGCGCGGGAACTGCTCGAGCACTCGACCCGGCTCATCGCCAATATCGCGCAGACGGTCGGGTTTTTCGACCACAGCCATTTCATCCGGACCTTCAAGCGCTTCCGCGGAATCACTCCGCACCAATACCGCCTGCAGCATCGGCAGGGGGTGGGCAAGCCGAAAAGAGGCAAGCGCCTCCGGAGGGCGCACCGGCGATTCGGTGACCGCCGGACAATCAGTTGACCCCCAATCACATTCGACCGGATGGCGTGAGAGGCCGTTGGGGGATGGCGCACCGGCGACCGGAGCGCAATCGAAGGCGTGACAGCGTTCATCAGGCTCTGATACTGAAAAAATGCCCATGCGCCGAATGCTCCTGGCCACCTTTCTTTTTTCGCTGAGCCCAACGCTCCAATCAGCCGATTCTCAGCGGCACCAACCCCCGATCCTGGATGAGCCGCCTGACGGTGCGGCGGCCGCTGTCGGCATCCCGCATTTCCGGTGGCGCGCGAGTGCGCCGCCATCAATAGGGGAGATGGGTGGCTTCCTGATCCAGATTGCGACGGACGGCGAGTTCGCGCGGGTGGTCGATGAAGATCGCATCGCGGCGGTCATCACCCGTTACGTGCCAGACAAGGAGCTCGTGCCCGGAAAATACTGGTGGCGCGTGGCGGCGGTGGATGCGCTGGGGGTCCGGGGATCATGGTCCGAGGCGCGTGGTTTTTCGATAGGGGCGCCAAAACGCGTCGTCAATATTTCAAAGGATGCAAAATTCGCGGATATTCAGCGGG
>JAKJDA010000334.1:0-258 GCA_022706165.1 Candidatus Hydrogenedentota bacterium
GTCATCCTTGGGCCACACCTCCAAATTGACGTGCTGGCGCTCATGGGCGACGTTGAAAAACCACAGTAGGCCGCCGGTCTTGTCCGGATCAAAGGAACACAGATACGACACCTTTGCCTTGGGAAGATATGCGCCCAACAGGTCGCAGTTCTGAGTCGGCAAGAATTTGCCGATAGCGTCGAGTTTCCGATCCTGCGCGGACGCCAATGGCTGCCATTTCCCCTTCTCCCGAGCCCATATTTCAGGCGCGGCGGTTCC